>CAJOFW010000085.1:3504-11104 GCA_905234005.1 uncultured Oscillospiraceae bacterium | reverse complement strand
TTTGTCTGGTTTAACTATTCGCATACTCTGCTAGCGATATCATTCTATCAAATTTCTTCCGCTTTCGCAAACCCTTTTTTAACGATTTGTAGAAATGCACATCATTCCGATGCGCGGTCATGCCGGTTTTATCTCAGTTCCACAACGGTCACGCCGGTTTCGCCCTCTCCGTACCGCCCGAGGCGGAAGCTTTTGACAAGACGGTTGCGCCGGAGCATCTGCTGCACGGCCGAACGGAGCGCGCCGGTGCCCTTGCCGTGGATGATCGTGACGGTCTTGAGCTTCGCCCGATAAGCGTTGTCGATGTACCGTTCGACGACGAGGTCGGCCTCGTCCGCCATCATGCCGCGGATATCCAGCTCCGGTGCGCACGAGACGCTTCGCAGCGCGTTCCCGGCCGCCGCCGCGACGGACGTGTTCTTCCTGCCGGCGTTTTCGATGAGCCGCACCTCGTCCTGTGAGGCGGTGACCTTCATGATGCCGGCCTGGAGGCTCAGGCTGCCGTTCGGGTTTACCTTCACCACGTCGGCGCGGACGCCGCTGGAGAGAAGCTCCACCGTATCCCCCTCCCGGATCGGACGCGACGGCGTCTCACGGGCGACGGCGGGCACGTCCTCCCGGGCGCGGACGCGGGCCTCGGTGTCGTTGAGCTTTTTGCGCAGGGCGGCGCGGGCCTCGTTGATCTTCCGGTGGTCGGCGGCGTCGTTATCGAGGGAGCGCTGGCGGTCGATCTCGCGGAACGCCTCGTCGGCGGCGGCGCGGGCCTCCTGCAGGATGCGTTCGGCCTCGCGGCGGGCCTTCAGCTCCGCCTTCTCGAGACGGACCTCCAGCTCCCGGCGCATGCGTTCGGCCTTTTTCGCGTCCTCCTCGGCTACGCGGCGGGCGCGTTCGCGCTCCTCCGTCTCGCGCTCCATGGCGAGGCGCTGCTGCTCAAGCTTCTCGATCGTGCGCTCAAACGTCGACGTCTCGGCGGTGAGGCGGCGCTTCGCGTCCTCGATGATCGAGTCGGGCAGACCGAGGCGGCTGCTGATCGCGAACGCGTTCGACTTGCCGGGGATGCCGACGAGCAGGCGGTAGGTGGGCCGCAGCGTCTCCACGTCGAACTCGCACGAGGCGTTCACGACACCGGGCGTGTTCGTCGCGTAGATCTTCAGCTCGGCGTAGTGCGTCGTCGCCGCGGTCAGGGCGCCGGCCTGCCGTGCGTATTCGATGATCGCGATGGCCAGCGCCGCGCCCTCGGTCGGATCGGTGCCGGCGCCGACCTCGTCGAGCAGAACGAGCGCGCCGGGGCCGCAGTGCCCCAGGATCTGCACCATGTTCACCATGTGGCTCGAGAACGTGGACAGCGACTGCTCGATCGACTGCTCGTCGCCGATGTCGGCCAGAATCTCCCGCAGAACCGGTACGGCGCTGCCGTCCCCGGCGGGGATATGCAGGCCGCAGGCGGCCATCGCGCACATGAGCCCGACCGTCTTGAGCGTCACGGTCTTGCCGCCGGTGTTCGGGCCGGTGATGACGATCGTGTCGTGCCCGTCGCCGCCGAGGGTCAGGTCAATGGGCACGGCCTTGTCCTTCGGAAGGAGCGGGTGACGGGCCTTTTTGAGGATGACCTCGTTCTCCGTCAGAAGCGGCTCGTCCGCGTTCATGCGGTAGCTCAGCTCCGCCTTTGCAAAGATCAGGTCTAGCGCCGTCAGGACGTTGTAGTCGAGGTCGATGTTGCCCCGGTTCCCGGCGCACTCGGCGGACAGCTCCATCAGGATGCGTTCGATCTCGGCCTTCTCCTTCGCGGCAAGCTCGCGCAGCTCGTTGTTCGCCTTGACGACGCCCATCGGCTCCACGAACAGCGTCGAGCCGCTGCCGCTCACGTCGTGCACAAGACCGGGCAGCTCCCCGCGCTTTTCGGCGCGGACGGGGACGACGTAGCGTCCGCCGCGCTGGGTGATGATCGCCTCCTGCAGCACCTTGGCATATGACGGCGAGGTGATGATCTTCTGCAGGCTGTCCCGCACACGGGCGGAGGCGGCGCGCATTTTGCGGCGGATGTCCGCAAGCTCCGGGCTTGCGCCGTCGGCGATCTCCTCCTCGCCGGTGATCGACGTCGTGATCTTCTCCTCGAGAAACCGGTTCGGCGCCAGCGACGCGAAAAGCCGCCCGAGCGACCCGGCCTCCCCGCGTCCCGAGGCGTAAGACGACGCCGCCCGGGCGCAGAAAAGAACGCCGGCGATATCGAGAAGCTCCCGGGTGTTCAGCATGCCGCCGAGATCGGCGCGGGCCAGCGACGAGCGCACGTCCTTGAGGCCGGAGAACGAGGGGCTGCCCTTCGTCTCGACCATCTTCTTCGCGTCCGTCGTCTCGGCGAGGCGTTCGCGCACCTGCCGCGTGTCCGGCGACGGCCGCAGCGACAGCGCCGCCTGCCGCGCCCCGTCCGATGACGCCGCCGCCGCGAGAAGCTCCAGCACCGCCGGAAGCTCGATTGTATGCAGTGATTTTTCGTATAGCTCCATGTATTTATTTCCTGCTTCAGTTTTTTACGCTTTTCCAGTAGTCCAGCGAACGGAAGCCCCGGTCGAGCTGGCGGCGGACGAACGTCTCGCCGACGAGGGAAAGCCTTGCGCGCGATTCATCGGCCAGCGCGAAGGAGAACGCCCGCTTCGGCGGCGCGGCGATGATGTGCCGCAGGGCCGCGAGGGACGCCGCGTCCATGGGCAGCGAGCCGCCCTGCCCCGCGTCGCAGGCGCGGCAGTGCGCCATGCCCGCGTCCGGCGAGAACATCGGCTCCGCGATGTCCGGCCGGCCGCACACGCCGCAGGCGTCCGCCTCCGGCTGGTAGCCCTCGAGACACAGGAGCTTCAGCTCGAACACGGCCTTGACGTGCTCGGGCGTATAGATCCCCCGGCTCAGGGCGTACAGCGCGTTCAGCGCCAGCCGCAGCGCCGGCTCCGCCGGCATCTCCTCGGCGCAGACCGTGTCGAGAAGCTCCGCGAAATACGTCCCGAGGGCGAGCTGGGAGATATCCTCCCGCAGACCGAGGAACTGCTCTATGGACGCGCCCTCGTTCGCCGTCCAGCGGCCCCGGCTGCCGAACAGCGTGAATTCGGAGTAGCACAGCGTCTGGCTCGCGGCGGCCATGCGGCTGCCCTTTCGTACCGCCCCGCGCACCTTCACCGTGAGCTTGCCCCGCTCCGCCGTCAGCACCGTGAGGAGCTTGTCCGCTTCCTTATACCGCGCCTCCCGCAGAACGAGACCGTTTGTCGTCAAATACATCGTATTTCGTCGATCGGGTTTTCGTCGAATGGATATTCGTTCGTCGAACGGATATTCCCTGAAATCGTTTATGTACCGCCCGCCGCCGGGAGGCGGGGGTCAGCGCTCCCGCTCCCGCTTTCGCGGCTCCGTCCCGGATCGCCGGTACAGTATCCAGCACACCGGGTCGCCTGTCTCGTAAAACAACTGCCAGAGAAGCTCCGGCCTCTGCCCTTCCTGCACGCAATCACCCCGCAATGGCAGCGGGATTAGTGTGCCACGTTCTGCGCGGCGTTATAACGCGCCGGACGCCGATGGGATAATTTCGGCGTTTTGCCGTTTTCCGGCTGCCGTTGTCCGCACGTTTTCAGAAGCTGTCGTCCGCAAAGCCGAAGTTTCGGAGCAGCGCCTCGCTGTCGCGCCAGTTCTCCTTGACCTTGACCCAGGTCTGCAGGAAAACCTTCGCGCCCATGAAGCGCTCGATGTCCCGGCGGGACAGCTCGCCGATCTTTTTGAGCATCGCGCCGTGCCTGCCGATGATGATGCCCTTGTGGCTCTGCTTCTCGCAGTAGATTGTCACGTCGAGGTCGATGATCTCCGCGTCCTCGCGTTCGGCGAATTTCGTGACGACGACGGCGGTGCCGTGCGGGATCTCCTTGTCGAGCGTGAGAAGCAGCTTCTCGCGGACGATCTCGGCGCAGATCTGCTTCTCCGGCTGGTCGGAGATGTAGTCGTCCGGGAAGAGCTGCGGCCCCTCCACGGCGAATTTCTCGAGGACGTCCAGAAGCTCCTCCACGCCCTCGCCGGTGCGGGCGGAGATGGGCACGATGTCCTCAAAATTATACGCCTCGCTGTACGCGGCGATCACAGGCAGCAGCGCACGCTTGTCCTCAAGCGTATCGGCCTTGTTGACCGCGAGCACGGCGGGCATATTGTTTTCCCGCAGGCGATCCATCAGCGCCTGCTCCTGCGGGCCGATCTTCGGGATCGGCTCGACCATGAGGACGACGGCGTCCACGTCCGCGACGGACTGGCGGACGACGTTGTCCATGTAGTCGCCAAGCTTTGTCCTCGCCCGGTGGAAGCCCGGCGTGTCGGCGAAGACGAACTGCGTATCGCCCCGGGTCGTCACGGCCAGGATGCGGCGGCGGGTCGTCTGCGGCTTGGGGGATACGATCGTGATCTTCTCGCCGACGAGACGGTTTGTGAGCGTGGATTTGCCGACGTTCGGCCGGCCGGCGATCGTGATCATGGCGGTTTTTGTGATCATAGGCGTCTATTCCTCTGTCCGGATGCCGTTCGGCTCCAGAATCTGCATGATGTGTTTTTCGCGGGCGCGCATGGCCCGTTTCATCTCGCCCTCGTCGACGTGGTCGTAGCCGAGAAGATGCAGCACGCTGTGCACGGTCAGGTAGCTGATCTCATGCGCCGCGCCGTGACCGAACTCCGCCCCCTGCGCGGCGGCGCGGTCGACGTTCAGCGCCATATCCCCGAGCAGGAGCCGCCCGGTGCGGGGATCGACGTCGCCCATCGGAAAGGACAGCACGTCGGTCGGCCTGTCCACAGCGCGAAAATCGCGGTTGAGCGCGTGAATGCCCCCGTCGTCCGTGAGCAGGACGGATATCTCGCAAGGGCCGTCGACGCCCTCGGCTCTCAGCGTCGTCATCACGGCGCGGCGGATGCGGCGGCGCAGGGACAGGGGACATTTTACGCCGTTTTCGCACCGCAGACGCAGCCTCAGCCGCGTCATGACCGCTTCCCCCGCACCCCGCCGCGATAGGGGATGCCCCGGGCCGGGCCGGGCTTTCTGTCCGGCTGGGACTGGGCCGGGCGGGACTGGGATGCGTGGGACTGGGCCGGCGGGGATTTTTTGCGGCTGCTGTCGTATTTCTCATACGCCGCGATGATGCGCTGCACGAGCACATGGCGCACGACGTCCGCCCCGGTGAGGCGGCAGATGGCGATGTCCTCCACGCCCTCGAGCACACGCATGGCCTCCTTGAGACCGGAGATCTTGTCGGCGGGCAGGTCGATCTGCGTCACGTCGCCGGTGATCACGACCTTCGAGCCGAAGCCGAGACGTGTCAGGAACATCTTCATCTGCTCCCGGCTCGTATTCTGCGCCTCGTCCAGAATGATGAAGCTGTCGTCCAGCGTGCGGCCGCGCATATACGCGAGCGGCGCCACCTCGATGTCGCCGCGTTCGAGGTATTTGTTGTACGTCTCCGCGCCGAGCATATCGAACAGCGCGTCGTACAGCGGCCGCAGGTACGGGTCGACCTTGCTCTGCAGGTCGCCGGGCAGAAAGCCAAGACGCTCCCCCGCCTCGACGGCGGGCCGCGTCAGGACGATCCGGTTGACCTTCTTCTCCCGGAACGCCGCGACCGCGCAGGCGACGGCGAGATACGTCTTGCCCGTGCCCGCCGGGCCGACGCCGAGCGTGATCGTGTTTTTGCGGATGGCCTCGACGTAGTCCGTCTGGCCGATGGTCTTCGGCTTGATGGGCTTGCCCTTCGCCGTGACGCATACGACGCCCCGCGCAAGCTCCCCGATCTTGCCCTCGTTGCCGGTTCGGACGAGGGAGATGATGTAGCGCACGTTCTGCGCGTCGATCGGCTCCCCTCTTGCGGCGAGGGACAGAAGGCCCTCGATGGCCTTCTCCGCGTGCATGACGTTCTCCGCCTCGCCCGCGATTCGGAGGTGATCCTCCCGGTTCGACACGGATGATGCGCAGATTCTGGTCGAAGGAGCCGAACACGCTGATGACGTTCTCCATCCGGTCGATCTGCATGGTTTTTTCGATCATGTATCAGTTGTCCTTTTTTATGCTTTTATCCGATTATCCGTTATCCGCGGTTGTCGGCATTTTCGCCTGTATGGCCCGGAGGTCGCCGTCCGTGAGGGGGACGGGCTTCCCGATTTTTTCCTCGCACTCGGCGCGGAGCGTCACGTACAGCATCCCGTCCGCCGCCGAGGCGGTGAATTCGCACGAGACGATCTCGCCGTCGTCGCCGATACGGCCCTCCAGCTCCGCCATGAGAAGCGCCTCCAGCTCCTCCCGCAGCTCCGCCGCGGGCTGGGGTTCGGTCTCGTACGCGGAGATCACCGTCCGCTCGATCGCGACCGGCAGCGTGAAAACGCCCGCCCTTGCGAGAGGTATCGCGGTTGTGATTTTATCACAGCCTTCGGGGCATATGCTGTCGTCCGGGTACAGATTTACGCGGATTTTCCCCAAAATCAGGCTGTACCGCGTCGTCGTCTCACCGGTTTGGCGCTTCACATACACCGTGTCCGGGGCGGCGGCGGTGATATCGTACCACGTCCGCGCCGTCACATAGCCGATGGCCCGCACGGCGCCCTGCACATAAAACCGCCCCGTCTCCCATCCGCCGATGAGGACGTCGCCCGGCAGACAGACGCGGCCGGCCTCGGCGACGGCGGTGCCCCGTTTGGCGTACACGGCCGTGATGAACCCGGCCTTGTCCGCGACGATGTTCACAAGCTCATCCTCGTCCACCGGCTCGATATACGTCCGCTTTTCGCGGACGATCACCTCGGCGTGACAGCCGGTCATCTTCACGGTCATCCAGCGTATCTCCGGGACGCGGAGAATGACGCCGTTGCGGATGGCGTCCGGCGAAAACGACGTCCAGTCCGCGCCGATCTCCACGCCGCACGCGGCGAGGGCCTGCATGATGACGCCGTCCGGGATCGTCTCGTTTCCCGTGATCGTGATCTCCCACACGCGTGTAAGGCTCCACGCCAGCACCAGCGCCGCCGCCGCGAGCGGGATGAGAAGCGTAAGCCGCCGCCGCGCCTTGCGCCAAAGAGCCGGGAGGCCGTGGTACGCCGTGACGGCCGCCTCGCAGCCGGAGGAGGCGGCGACGGCGGCGGCGTGCTCGGCGCAGCGCGCGGGCGTTTTAAGCGTCAGCTTAAAATCGACGGGCGGCGTCACGTCCCAGAAGGGCACGCCCCTCGCCGCGAGCAGCGTAAGCGCCGCCGCCGGGGACGCGCCGGTGATCGAAAGCTCCGCCCAGCCGGTGATTCTTCGCACGATGTTCATTCGAGCTCCACCGCCCACAGACGCCCGCTCACGACAAGCTCGCCGCCGTCCATCGCCTCGAGGCGCAGATTCTCGCCCCGGATCAGGATGCGGCAGCCGGCCCCGGCGGCGGCGACGTATCCGGGCGCGTACTCGAGAAGGCCCCGGTGCCCCTCCACGAGCACGCTCGAGCTGCCGGACACCGTGATACGCGGCGCGTGAAACGCCGCCTCCGGCTGTATGTCCAGTCTCGCGGCCAGACGCCGGAGCCTGCTTTCGTCCTTTGACATATCATCACCCGGTGAAAGCATATTC
>CAJOFW010000085.1:0-3476 GCA_905234005.1 uncultured Oscillospiraceae bacterium | reverse complement strand
CCGTCACGCCTCCACGAGCCTGCTGAGGTCGTCGAACGTAAAGATATACCGCGTACCGCAGAAGTCGCAGACGACCTCCACGTCCTCCCGGGCGCGCAGCATATCGAATATCTCCGCCCGGTCGATGGTTTTGAGCGCGTTCAGAAAGCGCTCCCGGCCGCATTTGCACCGGTAGGCCACGGGCGTCTCCTCCGTGATGTGGTACGAAAGCCCCTTCAGCACCTGGGCGAACACCGCCTCCGCGCCGTCCTCGTCGAGGATCGTCGTGAGCTGATCCATGAGGAAGATGTTCTCCTCCAGCGTCTCGATGAGGCGGTCGTCCGCGCCGGGCATGAGCTGGGCGATGAACCCGCCCGCCGCCCGGACGGACGTGTCCGTATCGACGAGCACGCCGAGGGCGCAGGCGCTCGGCACCTGCTCGCTCTCGGTGAGGTACGCCGTCACATCCTCCGCGATCTCGCCGCTCACGAGGGCGACGGAGCCGATGTACGGCTCACGCAGGCCGAGGTCGCGGCTGACCGTGAGCATACCCGTGTGTCCGACCGCGCCGCCCACGTCGAGCTTGCCGTCCGCCCGAAGGGGCAGGTCGACGGCGGGGTTCTCCATGAGTCCGCGCACGTTGCCCTGCGAATCGGATACGGCGATGAGCTGTCCGGCGGGGCCGTCGCCCTGTACGCGGATCGTCAGGCTCGCGTCGTCCTCCTTGAGCATATTTCCCATGAGCGACGCCGCGCACAGCGTCCGGCCAAGCGCCGCCGCCGCCGTCGGCGTGAGGCGGTGTATCTCTCTGGCGCGCTGCACCGTGTCCCGTGCGTCGATGACCGCCATCTTGATATAGCCGTCCGCCGCCGTCGCCCGTATGATCCTGTCCATGTCTTCCACGCTCCCGTGCTTCATACTGTTCCTCGGGGGTGTTCCCTTCGGGGCTGTTTCCTTATATTATACCAAATTCCCCGCGCCATGTAAAGGATATCGCGAAATACGCTGAACCGGTCAGAAGCTGATCGTTGGATGATGTTGGTTTGTTTTTGGATGAACAAAGTTGCCCGCGAGCGCTTGACTTGACATTACCTTCCATTTATAATTGTTCTCAACCGACCGGTTTTGCGCCGGTCAAATACGACAGGAGGTTTTTCCATGAAGAAGACATCCCGCATTCTCGCGCTGGTCGTGGCTCTGGTTATGCTGCTTAGCCTGAGCGCCTTCGCCAGCGACGAGGCCGACCCGCCGACATGACCGCGTCCTCGTACGCAACGCTCGACGCAGTCAGAACCCGCAGCCAGGACGAGGGCTACATCTACCTCGGCTACGACGTCGTGGACGGTGCGCTGACCGAAAACTCCAACTGGTCCGAAGACCCGATCGACGACATCGTTCTGGCCAATGACGTGACCGGCGCCGGCTTCACCGCCGTCCGCGCCTCCGGCGCGGCGTCCGACGTGACCGTCTCCGGCGGCTTTTTGTTCCTCCAGAACGGTGAGGACGACGCCGAGGGCGTGCACGCCTCCGACTTCACGGGCTGCGGCGCTGCGTTCGTCGCGAACGACAACGCGTTCCTCACGATCAAGGATACCGTCGTCACCACCGACGGCTTCGTCCGCGCTTTCCTGATCGTCGATGACGGCGCGACTGCCTGGGTTGAGAACGCCTTCGCCGTTACCTACGGCGCGAACCCCCTCACCGACGCCTATGAGGGCTACGTGAACTCCGCCACCACGAGCAAGATGCTCTCTCCCCCCTGGGTCCTCGGCATTCAGGGCGGCATCCGCACCGTGAACGTCCTTGACACCGAGGCCACGCTGGTTCTCGTGGATTCCGCTCTCCTCTCCGGCGGCTGGGGCGTCGTCTCCACCGACGGCTGCACGAACCCGAAGATCTATTTCATCGACAGCACCCTGGCCATCCTCCCCGAGTCCGCGGGCGGCATGGACTCCGGCTACGCCCTTTACGGCTATGATCCCGACGCGTACGGCTCCGGCTACGGCTCCTACGTCATCGGCAACGTGGACGAGCAGTACTACGGCGCGACCATCGGCGGCGCGACCTTCGGCGCGATCGCCCGTGAGGGCAGCGCGGTCTACGCCTCCTCGAACGGCGACATCGACGTCACCAGCGCGAAGGGCGAGGATCTCGGCACCGTCGCCGGCGACGGCAGCCCGACCGTCATCGACGCCGTCATCGGCGCGATGACCCACTCCTCCGAGGCCGTGTCCCTGTCCTACATCGACGGCACCGTCGTGAACACCGCCGCCGAGACCATCCTCTATCGCTCCTCCGGCCACGCCGACTTCCTGTTCGACGACGCCGAGCTCAACCCCGGCAACGGCGTCATCGTGCAGATGATCGACGACGACGACTCCACCGTCGGCATGGGCGACTTCTCCACCATGGGCTTCAACACCTCCCTCATCGAGGCTGCCGGCATGCCCAGCCAGACCGGCAACGAGACCGGCGCGACCGCGAACAACGAGGAGGTCAACGTGACCTTCACGAACGGCGTGTACGTCGGCGACCTCTACAACGGCACCGGCTACTACGGCCAGGCCGGCGACGTGATGAACGTCGACGTCACCGGCGAGGACACGGTCCTGCAGGCCGCCATCGCCCTGTCCGAGACCTTCCACGGCGTGCCCTACTCCGCCGAGGCCGTCGCCTGGGCGGACGCGCAGGACGGCGTCGAGTACGTCTTCATCGACGCGGACTACAACGTCACCGAGAACGAGGCCGACGCGGCCTACATCCAGTGGACGCAGTTCACGATCAACCAGTATTACATGCTCTGCCGGATGCTCAACCACACCTACTACAACGGCTATTCCGCCATCAACGTCACCGTTGAGGACGGCGCCGAGTGGCTCGTGACCGGCGACAGCCTGATCACCTACCTCTCCGTCGCCGACGGCGCTCTCGTCTACGGCGTGCTCACCGAGAACGAGGACGGCAGCCTGTCCATCGCGGAAGGCACCGACCCGATCCCGGCCGGCGAGTACGGCACCTGTGTCGAGGCGAACGTCGCCGCCTCCGCCGGCATGGGCAACGTCGGCGGCTCCGCCGAGCCCACCGGCATCAACCCGGGCGGCAGCGGCTCCGACGAGGCCTCCGCTGAACCCTCCGCGGAGCCTTCCGCCGAGGCCGCCGGCTCCGTCGAGGACGCCTACAAGGAATACCTGCACGAGTGGCTCATCGCGGAGGACGAGGTCAACGACACGATGACCGAGGAGATCCGTGAGAATGAGTTCATGCCCCTGATCTGGGCGGGCGACTATGAGCCCTTCCCCGCCGAGATGCTCTGGAGCGGCATGCTCGAAAACGGCAGCCCCATGACCTTTGACGAGTTCGCCGCGCAGTATGACGGCGCGGCCGCTCCCGCCGCCGGCGCCGCCGACGAGGACGGCTACAAGGCGTATCTGAAGGAGTGGGTCGCCGCGAACCCCGCCGTTCAGGCGAACATTGACGAGTTCAACGCCGCGATCGAC
>CAJOFW010000084.1:3757-15289 GCA_905234005.1 uncultured Oscillospiraceae bacterium | reverse complement strand
GGGATAGCCGTTCTCGTCCATCTGACAGATCATGTTCGGCGCGGAGAACAGCCGGTTGCGGAATGTAAGCCCCTTCACGGAGAAGGTCTCGAACAGGTGAGGATAATAGGCGTTCATGTGATGCTCCTTGCACAATCAGTGCGAAAACGCCCGGAGAGTGGGCGTTTCGCGTGGCATTATACGTTACCGTCAGCCTTTCCGTAAAAACTCCGGAAACGCTGACGGGCGAGGCAAAAGCAGGGCTTTCGATTCATTCGCCTTCGTCCGGTGCAGATCAGTCGAGCCTGCAGTAATCCTTTTTCGCCACGAGCGAGGTATAGGTGTTGTCGTTGTCGAGGGTCTTGTACGGCTCGGGCCAGGGGACGGTGTTCTGCGGCTTGTCCAGCACGGAGTAGGGCATATGCATGGGGCCGGGATCGGTCACGGGGGGACTGCCCAGCGTGGGAGGGGGGCCGGCCTTCGGGTTCGGGTCGGTCAGGCGCTCATACTCGCCGTGCGCCCAGTCGAAGCAGTCCATCCGGGTCAGGATGTCCGGGCATACGTGCTCGTGCAGATACTTCCACTCGCCGTCGACGAGCACGAAATCGGAGCCGTAGCGCTCCCAGAGCACGTTGCAGTAGGGCCGCCCGTCGTCGGTGAGACGGGAGTGGATGACGCCCGGGGTGATGAACGAGCCGCGGGCGGATTTGCCGTCGGCGGCGACCTCGATCACGTCGGTGACGAGCGTGTGTACGCTCGCCTCCATGAGCGGGCGCGGGTCCTTGCCGGTGACCTCGGGATAGCGCTCGTAGATTTCGAGCCAGTTTTCAAAGCACATCTTGTCGTACTGGCCGACGGAGCCCCACCAGACCTGATCTCCGCCGCGCATACGGCCGAAGGCGTGCGCCCAGGAGGCGTTCTCGTCCATGCACCAGATCTCGTCCCACTCGCCGGTCGCGTCGGCGCGGCCGTGGAGATAGGTGTGACGGGCCTTGACGTTTTCCACCTCCTGCGAGGCGGCGGCGTTCACGATGCGCTGATGCAGCGACAGCTCACTCATAGATAGTTCCTCCCTTCGCCCGCGCCGTAGTGCTTCTGTCTCGGCGGCTTCCAGCCCTCCGGGCCGTAGCTGATGTCGTCCGACCACGCCGCGTAGGGCTGCGGCATGGAGGGGTAGTCGTCCCACCAGTTGAACGTGCCGTCGTGGTTGAGGCACGGAACCGTCGGCGTGCCGAACTCGACCATGACGGGATCGGTCTCATAGTGGGGATAGGGATCCTGCCCGGAGTAATCCGAGCCGGCCTCGGCCACAAGGTCGACGGCGGCGATGAAGTGCCAGATCTTCCACTCATCGCCCTCTTTGATGAAATCGAAGCCGATCTTCTCGGGCATCCACAGCGCCGTGGCGGTGCCGTCGCCGTTCGATTCGGTCTCCTGCGCGATGGAGTAGAACAGGCCCTTCGCGGTCCTGCCGTCGCCGGCAAGCTCCACAAGGCCCGTGCTCGCGGGGTGGAACGCCATGTAGCCGTCGCCGTGCTTCTTGACGTACCACGCCCGGATGGCGTCCATGCCGACGTACCAGCCGGTGTTCTTGCCGAAGGAGGCGGTCTTCCGGTGCTCCGGCTCCCGTACCCACAGCTCGTCAAGCTCGCGCTCGCGCCAGTCGTTCGCGATGTAGACGCCGCGCTTGTACACGAGCTTTTTGATCTCCTCCACGTCCCATACGCGGCGGATCAGCTCGTCGTCGGTGTACTCGATCTTGTTATACATACTCTGCGCTCACTCCCTTCTCAGACGGCATAGCTGAACGTGTCGGCGAACGTCTCATACGGCTCCGGGATCGCCGGCGCCTCGGTCACGGGGCGGTCGGGCGTGTAGTACGGGCGGACGGTCATCGACTCGGTGTAGGCGGGGTATTGGAAATCGCGCAGCGGCTCAAACTCCGCAAGCGCGGGATACGCCGTCTGCGGTTTGCCCCAGCTCTGGCCGCAGGTGCTGTCCACGTCGTTTACATACTGCATGTGCCAGATCCTCCAGCCGTCGTCCTCGCGGATGAAATCGACCGCGAACCAGCCGAGCGTCCAGCGGGCGCGGGGGCCGCAGTCCTCCACGTCGTTCTTCGCGCCCTGGCAGTACCACAGCCCCTTGGCCGTCGCGCCGTCGCCGGCGACCTCGATGATCGGGCAGTACATCGGCATGACCTTGAACGGGCCGATGCCGTAAATCTCCTCGGCGCTCATGCCGCCGAGACGCTCCGGAAAGCGCTTTTGCAGAAGCGACGCGACGAGGGCGTTTCTGTCCCGGCAGGCGTCGTAATAGGCCCGGACGGCCTCCGCGCCGCGATAGACGCCGTCGTTGAACGCGAGCGTCGGCTCGTCGTCGCTCCAGAAGCGGGAGAATACCTCCTGCTCGCGGTTTAACAGGACGATGTTCGCGTACTTGCCCATCAGATTCTTGATGGCGCGCTGATCCTCCCACCGCTGTGTGAGCTGTTCGGTTGTGTACATAGGCAGATATTACCTCCTGACATATGCGCCGATATGCGCCGCCGCGAATACGCCGCTGTTATATATATCCCAGCGCCGCGACCGCGTCGTAGGCGTCGCGGGTGGCGTTCATGATCTTCGCGGCCCGGTTCGCGTCGCCGATGACGTAGAACTCGCCCACGAGCGGGCGCAGGGCCTCGACCTCGGCGGCTCTCGAACGCATGCCGGACGCCATGATGACGTTGTCCGCCGGGTAGAACACCTCGCTGCCGGACTTGTCGATCGCGTACACGCCGGTCTCGTCGATCCTCGAGCAGCGCATGCCCATCGCCGGGTGGATGCGTTCGCTTGTCTCGATCTCGTGCATCAGGGCGATGCGGTGCATCCGTCCGCAGTTGATGGCCAGCTCGTCGATCATCTCAAGGATCGTCACGTCGTGGCCCTTCCGGGCGAGATCGACCGCCTCCTCACAGCCGATGAAGCCGCCGCCGATGACGACGAGCTTCTCGCCGAGCTTCGTATCGGGCGTCAGGTACGCGCCGAAGACGACGTTCGGCCCGTCGTGGCCGGGCACGGGCACGGCGAACGGCTCCGAGCCGACCGCCGCGATGAGCACGTCCGGCTTCACCTCGTCCACGATCTCCTTCGTGACGCGGGTGTTCAGACGAATCTCCGCGCCGCAGCGCATGACCTTCTCGATCTGGCTGTCGCGGTAGCGCCGCATCGGGCGCTTGAACCACGTCTCGTTGTCGGCAAAGCGCAGCGCGCCGAGGCGGTCGGACGCCTCGCAGAGCACGACCTCGTGACCGCGCTTTGTCGCCTCGAGCGCCGCCTGCATCCCGCCGGGGCCGCCGCCCGCGATCAGGATCTTCTTATGCACATACGTCGGCTGCGGGTGGAACACCTCGCACTCGCGGCCGATGAGCGGGTTCACGGTGCAGCGCATGACGCGGTTTTTCATCATGCCGGACTGGCACTCGGTGCAGCGGATGCAGGGCGTGATCTCCCGCGTCTTCCCCTCGAGCACCTTGCGGGGCAGGAACGGGTCGGCGATCAGGGCGCGGCCCATCGCGATCGCGTCGACGCCGGTGTCGGCGAGAAACTTCTCCATCGCGTCGGGCATATTGAACGCGCCGACGGTCACGACCGGGGTTTTGACGTGCTTTTTGATCTCGGCGGCGAGGTAGCCGTTGTGCATGTCCTCCTGGAAGGCGCCGGGGTGCATGAGCACGGCGGAGAACTCCTCCTGCTGGCTGCCGGCGGAGACGTGGATGAGATCGACCTTCCCGTCGAGCATTTTGGCGATTTCAACGCCCTCCGTCAGATCATAGCCGTCCTCGAGGTATTCGGTGCCGGATATGCGGATGTCGATCGGCATCTGCCGGCCGACGGCGGCGCGAACCTTTTCGATGACGAGCAGACAGAAGCGCATACGGTTTTCCAGCGAGCCGCCCCATCTGTCGGTACGGTGGTTCGTGACCGGGCTTATGAACTGGTGGATGAGCCAGCCGTGGCCGCCGTGCAGCATGACCATATCGAAGCCGCAGTCCTTCGCGTTCTTCGCGGCCTCGGCGTATTTGTCCGCGACCCATTCAATCTGCTCCTCGGTCATCTCCTCCACGGTGTCGCCCCAGGCGTCCACGTAGCCGGACGGGCCGAAGGCGTTTTTGCCGCCGATGAACTCCGGCGAGCACAGCGCGCCGCCGTGGTCAAGCTCCACCTCGGCCATGGCCCCGCCGGCGTGGATGGCGTCGGCCAGCGCCGCGAGATACGGAAACGCGGACGGGTCGTTCATGCCCACCTGCTGCGGGTGGCTGCGGCCGGTGTCGAGATCGACGATCACGTCGCCGACGGGCACGACCGCCGCCCCGCCGAGGGCGCGGAGCTTGTAGTATTCGATGTTTTCCTTTGAGTAGTGCTCCTCCGGCCCCAGCTCCGCGAGGGACGTGGGGGAGGAGAACATACGGTTTTTGAGAGTGATGCCCCCCACCTTGAGCGGGGCAAGCAGCTTTTCATACATGACAGTCGTACTCCTTTGTCCGCCAAAGGGCGAACCGCGAGAATGGATAATGGGATTGCCGGCACGGACGGCGAAGCCGCGAACGTGCCGGGCGTGTCACAGTCCGTTCAGCTCCCGGACGCGGTGGCAGGCGCAGAGGTGGCCGGGCAGAACCTCCTCCACGGCGGGCAGGGCCTCGCGGCACACGTCCTGCGCGTAGGGGCAGCGGGACGCGAAGCGGCAGCCGGGCCGGGGGTTGATCGGGGAGGTGACCTCGCCCTTCATGATGATCTCCTCGCGCTGTACGTGGATGGACGGGATCGGGATCGCGGAGAGAAGGCCCCTGGTGTAGGGGTGCAGCGGCCTTTGGAACAGCTCCTTCGACGGGCACATCTCCACCTCGCAGCCGAGGTACATGACGAGGATGGAGTGGGAGATGTGCTTGACGACCGAGAGGTTGTGGGTGATGAACATATACGTCAGGCCGCGTTCGTCCTGCAGATCCTGCAGAAGGTTCAGAATCTGCGCCTGGATCGACACGTCGAGCGCGGAGACCGGCTCGTCGCACACGATGAACTTCGGGTCGACGGACAGCGCCCGGGCGATGCCGATGCGCTGACGGCGGCCGCCGTCCAGCTCGTGCGGATACGAGAACGCGAACCGGCGCGACAGGCCGACGGTGTCCATCAGCTCCGCGACGCGGCGTTCCCGCTCGTTTTTGTCGCGGCAGACGCCCATGGCCTTCATCGGCTCCGCGATGAGGTCGGACACGCACATGCGCGGGTCAAGGCTCGAGTACGGATCCTGGAAGATCATCTGGATGTTTTTGTGCATGGCCTTCTTCTGGCCGCGGGAGGGGTGCGTGACGTCCTCGCCGTCGAAGCGCAGGATACCGGCCGTGGACTCGTGCAGACCCATGACCGTCCGGCCCAGCGTGGACTTGCCGCAGCCGGACTCGCCGACGACGCCGCGCGAAGGACAGGTCCTCCACCGCGTGGAGCTGCCCCCGGGGCGTCTTGAAGTATTTGCAGAGATGCTCTACCTGTACAAGCTCGCTCATGAAACGGTCGCCTCCTCTGCGACAAGCTCGGCGTGGTGACACCGGACGAGGTGGCCCGGCGTGAACTCCCAATAGGGCGGCTCGTCGAGCCGGCATTCCTCCGTCGCGTACGGGCAGCGGGGATGGAACGCGCAGCCGGTGGGCAGGTTGATGGGGTCGGGCATGAGGCCCGATATCGGCTTGAGGCGGTCGGTTTCGATGTCGAGGCGGGGGATGGAGCCGAACAGCCCCACGGTGTACGGGTGCGTGGCGTGGTCGAAGATGTCCTCGAGCGAGCCGTATTCGACGATGCTGCCGGCGTACATGATGGCCACCGCGTCGCAGCTCTCGGCGACGATGCCGAGGTCGTGGGTGATGAGCACCATCGAGGTGCCGAACTCACGCTTTAGCTCGTTCACCATCCGCATGACCTGGGCCTGAATGGTCACGTCAAGCGCCGTCGTCGGCTCGTCGGCGAGCAGGAGCTTCGGGTTGCAGGCGAGGGCGATCGCGATGATGATGCGCTGCTTCATGCCGCCCGAGAACTGGTGCGGGTAGTCGCCGGCGCGGTCGCCGCTGATGCCGACCCTGTCGAGCATCGCCATCATACGCGTCTGGGCTTCGACGCGGGTGCAGTCCTGGTGGCGCAGAATGACCTCCGCGATCTGGTCGCCCACGGTCATGACCGGGTTCAGGGCGGTCATCGGATCCTGGAAGATCATCGAAATCTCGTTGCCGCGCAGATCCTGCACGTCCTTTTCGGACATCCGCAGGATGTCCTGCCCCTTGTAGGTGATGGAGCCGGAGAGGATTTTGCCCGGCTCCGGGACGAGGCGCAGGATGCCGAGCGCCGTCGTGGTCTTGCCGGCGCCGGTCTCGCCGACGAGGCCGAGCGTTTTGCCCTGCTCCACCTCGAAGGAGATGCCGTTCACGGCCTTCACGTCGCCGTCCTCTGTCAGGTAGCGTATGGTCAGGTCTTTGATTTCAAGCAGGCTCATGAAAGTCCCTCCTCACTGACGCATACGCGGATCCATCGCGTCGCGCAGGCCGTCGCCCAGCAGGTTGAAGGCAAGCTCCGCCAGAACGATGAACAGCGCCGGGAACACGATGACGTGCCAGCGGGTCGCGAAGTCGTAGATGTAGTCGAGGCCGTTGTTTAAGATGTTGCCCCACTCCGGCGTGGGCGGCTGTACGCCGAGGCCGAGGAAGGACAGGCCCGCGATGCCCATGATCGCGCCGCCGATGTACAGCGAGGTCTGCACGATGATCGGGGCGAGGGTGTTCGGGATGATGTGCGTCATGATGATCTTGAAGTCCGACTCGCCGAAGGAGCGGGCGGCCTCGATGTACTCCTGGCTGTTGATGAGCATCGTCGACGACCGGAGCTGCCGGGCGATCATCGGTATCGTGCCGACGGCGAGCGCCAGCGCGGTATTGAATACGCCGGAGCCGAGGGCGACGGAGATACAGATCGCGAGCATCATGCCGGGGATGGACATGATGACGTCCATGAGCCGCATGAGCACCGAGTCGACGTACTTGCCGAAGTAGCCGCAGAGCGCGCCGATGATCATGCCGAACACGATGCCGATCGCGACGGAGAGGATCGCGATGAGAAGCGAGTACCGGCCGCCGACGAGAAGACGCGTCATCAGATCGCGGCCGTAGTCGTCGGTGCCCATCCAGTGGGCGGCGGACGGGGTCTGGAAGCGCTCCATCAGGTTCTGCGCCGTGTAGTCGTAGGGGCTGATGGCCGTGGCGAAGACGATCGCGAGGATCATGATCGTGAGAAAGCCGAGGCAGATCATGGACACCGGGTTCTTCTTCAGCCGGTGCCACACCTCGCCCCAGTAGCCGCGTTTTTTGAGGCGGACGGGTTCGTTCTCGCCGGTGACGGCGGCGGTGGTGGTGACGGTTTCGTTCACGCTGCGTTCGCCTCCTTTTCCGCGGCCTCGGCCGCCTTTTTCCGATCCTTCCGGCTCCCGGCGGTGTACTGGGCCTTGATGCGGGGGTCGACGGCGGCGTAGGCGAGGTCGGTGAGCAGGTTCGCGAGCGCGACCACGACCGAGCACACGACGACGCAGCCCTGCACCGTGATGAAGTCCTTCGCCATGATCGAGGAGTTGATCAGCATGCCCATGCCGGGGATATTGAATATCATCTCCACGAGGATCGAACCGGCGAGGCAGGTGCCGAGGCCGGCGCCGACCATCGTGAGGATGGGGATCAGCGAGTTTTTGAGGACGTGCCTTGTCGTGATGACGCTCTCCGCGACGCCCTTGGCGCGGGCGGTGCGGACGTAGTCCTGGCGTATGACCTCGAGGATGGACGATCGCGTCATACGGGCGTTCTGCGTGATCGGGCCGATGCCGGCGGCGATGACGGGCAGGACGAAGTGCCTGAAGCTGTCCGCGCCGGACACCGGGAACCAGCCGAGCTTCAGCGAGAAGATCAGCATCAGGATGACGGCGACGAGGAAGCCGGGCATGGCGTTCATGATGACGGCGAACGTCGTGGTGATGTAGTCGATGGCGGAGTTCTGGTGCAGGGCGGCGGCGATGCCGAGGGGGATGCCCACGCACACGGAGATCACCATCGCGCCGAGGCCGAGCTTCAGCGTGTTGGGGATGCGGCCGGCGAGAAGCTCCCAGACGGTCTTCGAGTAGACGTAGGAGTTGCCGAGATTCCCGTGGAGGAGGTTCCATATGTAGTCGCCAAGCTGGACGATATACGGCCGATTGAGGCCCATCGACTCACGCATGGCGGCGAGCTTCACGGGGTCGGAGGCGGAGATGCCGAGCTTGATCATGGCGGGGTCGGTCGTCGAGAAGTAGTTGATCGTGAACACAACGATGATCGCGCCGAGCAGGACGGGGATGATGAGCACCAGCCGCCGGAGGATGTATCGAATCATGTGTTTGCTCCTCTGTACAGTGCGTATTGCCGAAACAATGTGTTTTACCGATACAATGCCTTACCGTTACGGTGTGTTTTGCCGTTACGGTGCGTTTTGAACAGTGCGCGGCGGCAGGATGCTGCCGCCGCGCAGGGTGGTTTGGCGTGGTTGCGTCAGGATGCCGGTCAGTCGGTGAGCAGGCAGGGATCGACGCGGTTCGAGGTGTCGATCGCGGAGGCGAAGCTCGTGTGGGCGGTGTTCACGCCGAAGCTGACGGAGCCGACGGCGATGGGGATGACGAAGTAGTTGTCATAGATGCCCTGCGTGAACTGCTGATAGATCGCGAGGCGGGCGTCGTGGTCGGTCTCCTGGGAGCCCTGATTGAAGAGGTCGCCGAGGGCCTCGTCACGGACGCGGAGCAGGGAGTTGTCGGAGCTGGGGCCGAACTGCTGGAGCAGGTTCGCCGGGTCGTTGCCGGAGCCGTTGGAGGCCTGGCCGACGGACATCGGCACCTCGTTCGCGATCAGGCTCGGGAGGATGGTGGCGAAGTCTGTGACGCCGGAGAGGTCAAGGCTGATGCCGATCGCGGCGGCGTAGGACTGGGCGGCCTCGCAGAGGGCGGCGTTCCACGCGGTGCCCTCGCAGTAGATCGTGATCGTCTCGCCGTTGTAGCTCGACTGGGCCAGATACTCGGCCGCGAGCTCGGGATCATACTCGTAGGTGCCGAGGCCCTGATAGATCCAGGAGCCGGTGCCGACGAGGTCGGACGCGACCTCATACACGCCCTCGCCGAGGGCTTCGACCATGGTGGGGATATCGAGGCAGTGGGCCAGAGCCTTGCGGAGATTGATGTCCGCGAACGGGCCTTCGACCTCCGGCTCGCCGGACGCGCCGCCGAGGGCCTGCGCCATCTCGAAGAAGAACACGGAGTTCTCCTGCGCGGTGACAAGCTCGGTGCCGGGCACCGCGCCGCGGGAGAGGTTGTTGATGTAGGTCGCCTCGGTCAGGTAGGCGGCGTCGAGGTTGCCGGCCTGCAGGTCGGCGTAGCGGGTGGATTCCTCGGAGTAGAACTTCACGTCGAACTCGTCATAGTACGGCTCCTCGCCCCAGTAGTACGGGTTGCGCACGAGCGTGTACTGGACGGATTCCTCCCAGCCGGACTTGTCGGTCACGCCGTCGCCCTTGAGCATATACGGGCCGGTGCCGATGATCCAGTCGTAGGCGTAGCCGTCCGCGCCGGCGACGTCGGCGTCGAGGATCAGGCAGCTCGCGTTGCCGAGCAGGTCGATCAGGGCCGCGTCGTAGTAGTTCATCGGGATGACGAGGTGGTAGTCGTCGACGATCTCGGCGTTCTCGAGATCCATGCAGGCGTACATCGCGGCGGTGCGGAGCTGGGCGGCGACGTGTTTGAAGGTGAAGAGCACGTCATCGGCGGTCAGCTCGTCGCCGTTCGAGAACATGACGCCCTGGTTCAGGGTGATGTCGAGGGCCTCGGCGGTGTAGTCGACGGCGTTCGCGATCTTGAGGGTCATGTTGCCGTCCGGATCGCAGGTCCACAGGCTCTCGCCCACGGCGTGGACGAGGAAGCTGCCGGAGTTGGTCTGCAGGTCGGAGGCGGGGTCGAACGTGGTGGAGTTCGCGTCCGTGCCGTAGACGAAGACCTTGTACGAGCCGTCATCGGCGGCGGGGGCGGCTTCGGCCTCGGCGGGAGCGGCTTCGGCTTCGGCGGCGGGGGCTGCCGCGTCGGCCGCGGGTTCGGCGGCGTCGCCGGACGGGGAGCCGCCGCAGGCGGCGAGACCCAGGCACAGCGCGAGGCACAGCGCCAGAGCCAGCAGGCGGAGGGTGATTTTCATCGTTTCATTCCATCCTTTCATCAATAGGCGGTTACGGTTTTAATCTTCA
This sequence comes from uncultured Oscillospiraceae bacterium, assembly GCA_905234005.1. Classification (GTDB taxonomy): domain Bacteria; phylum Bacillota; class Clostridia; order Oscillospirales; family Oscillospiraceae; genus CAJOIG01. The sequence goes on along the minus strand of CAJOFW010000084.1, from coordinate 4,988 downwards.
ACGTCATTATAGATTACTTTCATTCCATTGTAAAACAACAAAAATGAACACCCCCCACACAAATAACTATTGACTTTAGCCGTTTTTTTGCTATGATGAAACCGGGAGAGAGAAGCTGCCTGACGGGGAGACGACCCCGCTGGAGCGGGAAGGGAGCGAACCGGCGATGAACGACATGGAGATATCCTGCTTTCTGTCCGTGGCGCGGACGGGGAGCTTCACGGTCAGCGCCCGGGAGCTTTCGAGCACCCAGCAGGCCGTGAGCCGCAACATCCAGGCGCTCGAGAACGAGCTGGGCTTTCCGCTGCTGCACCGCAGCTCGCAGTCCGTGACGCTGACGTGGGCGGGCGAGCGGTTTCTGCAGTGGCGGCGGGAGCATGACGCGCAGGTGGCGGCGCTTGAGCGCCAGAGCCGGCGTATGTCCCCGCAGGGCGCCGACGAGCTGTACGTCGCGTGGAACGACTGGACGGGCGTCCCTCCGGGGCTGGAGGAGGACATCGAGGGCTTCCGGGCGGCGTATCCGAACGTGCGCCTGCACACCCGGCAGGGCTCGACGGAGGATGTCTCCGCGATGCTCCAGGACGGCAACGCGGACATCGCGGTTTTGCCGGAGTACGGCACCCATGGTCTGCGGGGGCTTGTGATCACGCCGCCGTTTGCGTCGCAGCCGCTGTATGTGATCTCGCGGGACATCGCCGTCCTTCCGCCGATGGAGGAGCTGTCCGCGATCACGCAGCTTGCCGCCCCGATGGGGGAGGGCAGCGACGAGGCCGCTCTGCGCCGCGTGCAGATGTTCTGTGCGGAGCTTGGCGTGTCGCCCCGGCAGGTGAAGCTCATGCCGAATGTCCGCAGCACGTTCACGCAGCTTCTGTGCGGCGGCTGCTACACGATCGCCCCCGTGAGCGGGGCGATGGAGGGGCTCAGGGCGGTGCCGCTGCCCGGGCAGTGCGCGCGGCTCGTCTTCGTCACGTCCCCGGGGCGGGTAAGCCCGTGGGTGTCGCTGTTTGAGAGCTTTGTCCGCCGGAGGGGAGGCGGCGCCGCGTGAATACGAATCAAATCGACTGCTTTCTGTCTGCGGCGCGGCTGACGAGCTTTTCTGCGGCGGCGGCGGAGATGTATCTGTCCCCGCAGGCCGTGTCGAAGCAGGTGATCGCGCTCGAGAACGAGCTGGGCTTTCCGCTGCTGCACCGCAGCTCGCAGTCCGTGACGCTGACGTGGGCGGGCGAGCGGT
>CAJOFW010000084.1:1009-3637 GCA_905234005.1 uncultured Oscillospiraceae bacterium | reverse complement strand
GAGAGGGACTGCGGGCGTTTTTCCGCGAGAAAACGCGCACGAACTTCAGCCTGTACTGCCACACGAACACCGACCTTCTCGCGGCGCTGCTCGACGGCGGCGTGGACTGCGCGTTCTTCTCCGGGGCGCAGATGCCGGATCGCCGCGACCTCGAGGCGGCCGTCGTCGCGACGGAGGACATTCTGCTGTTCGCGCCGTCCGACCTCGGCGACGGCCCCGTCCGCGAGGACTGCTGGGGCCTTCCGCTGCTCATGTCGCTCGCCTGGGACTGGACGCGCACGGAGTACCGCGTGCTCGGTCTGCGCGAGCGCATCGGCGCAAACCTCGAGCCGGCGGAATACGTGAACCTGCCCAACTACCAGAGCCTGCTTACCGAGATGACGCACACCCGGGGCGTGACCCTCGCCGGGCGGCGCTTCACGCCGTTTGCGCGTCTGCCCGGTCTGACGGGCCACCAAACCGGCATCACGGACGACGTCGTATGCCTGTGGCGGCGCACCAACGAAAACCCGCTGCTGCCCGAGATCGCGTCGTTCCTGCAGGCGCACTTCGCCTGAACCGGCGGCATACGCGACGGCGCGGAGGATACATCCGCGTATACCCCATAACAACTATATTATTCTTTATCCGTCAGGAGACACAGCCATGTATGAAGCAAAACCCATCCCCCGGACAAGGACGGCGCTGCTGTATCAGTGCGCCTGGCTCGTGGACGCGGACGCGTCCTACGACGACCTCACCATCACGAAGACCGCGACGCTTACGGCGCCGCAGGGCAAATTCATCACCCTGACCGTGGACGGCGTCGGCCGCGCCCTGCGGCCGGGGCACTATGTCGGCGACGTGCGCCTGAGCCTGTCCGACGGCTGCTATATGCCGCCCCACGGACTCATGCACGCGAATGAGATCGCCCGCTGGCTTCACACGGCGGTGTCCGTGAGGGACGGAAGACTCGTGCCAAACGAGTGCGTCCCGGCCCTGTGCAGCGGCGGCTCCGTCGCGGACGGCGGCATGGACGGCGTGACCATCGGGAGCACGGAGGAATCCTTAAACGGCGTCGTGATCGCCGGCGGCGGCTCGTATGAGCTCAAAAACGTCCGCGTGGAGCTGGAGGGCTTCGCCGACAACGACTTTCTCGGCGTGGGCGCGGGCGTCGCCGTTGTGGACACGGCGTCCGTCACGATCCGGGACTCCCGGTTCGCGCTCTCGGGCGTGACACGCTGCGCCATCCACGCCGGCGGCGACAGCCGCGTCGTCGTGGAAAACTGCGACATCGAAAACATAAGCCCCGACAGCGACCGGCTCGGCTTCTTCTCGTGGCAGGTGGGCTTTCTCGGCACCAACCGCCTGACCCAGCTCGCGGACAACGCCACGGTCGAATACCGGAACTGCCGCATGAAGACGAACGGCTGGGGCGTGTGCTCGATCGACGGCAGCGACGAGGGCGTCAGAATGCTCGTGAAGGACACGACGATGGAGCTGTCCGGCCCCCGCGCCCACGGCTACGGCGCGTTCTGCATCGGCGAGAACGAGGTCACGTTCGACCACGTCACGGCGGACGTGAACGGCTATCCGATGATGCTCATGGGCATGGATGGCAAGGGCCGGGCGAACATCGTCGGCGGCTCGGTCATCCGGGGCCGGCGGTTCGGCGCGTTCGTCGTCGGCGACGACAACAGCGTGTTCACGATCGCCGATTCCACGTTCGAGACGGGCAAGTCGACGCTGTGCGTCAAGGGCAGCGGCGGCACGGTCATCGACGTGCGAAACACCGTCATGCGGCCCGGCAACGGCGTGCTGCTGCAGATGATGGACACCGACGAGGCCGGTATGAACTCCGCCGAGTTCCTCGTCCCGGTCGGCGAGACCGACACGCCCGTCGAGGGGCGCGACCTCACGGCGGCAAAGGCGGGGGAGGACGTCTTCCTGCGCCTCGCGGACATGGACGTGACCGGCGATATCTACAACTCCACGACGAATCTCCGCGCCTATGCCCGCGGGGCCAAGGGCACGCCGGGCGAGTTCCACGACACGCTCATCGGCCCGGTCGGGTTCTTTGACGATCCCCCGGCGGACATGCCGGCCCCGCCCGACCACCGCGGCCCGAAGAACCTGTCCGTCACCATGGAGAACGCCCGCGTCACCGGCGTGATCTCCGCCGCCGGACAGGCGTACCGGGACGGTGTGACCCGCATCACCGAGGAGAACCGTCTCGAGATGTCGAACGTCCGCCAGTGGGCGCAGGCGCCGGTCAACAACGGCGTGTGCGTGTCTCTGGACGGCGGGAGCGTCTGGACCGTGACCGGCGAGAGCTTCATCACGGCCCTCCGGCTCGCGCCCGGCGCCGTGCTCACAGCCCCGGCGGGCGGGACGCTCGCCATGACGGTGAACGGCGCGGACACCCCGATCGCCCCGGGGACATACGCCGGCGTCATCCGTCTGATGGTGTTCTCCAATTAAATGCTTCGTTTCGTTACCGGGCGCAAAGCCTTGGAAACGCTGTCGTTATAAAGCGAATACAAAGTTCTTTTTGATACTTTTTCTTTGGGGAAAAAGTATGACGGTGCGGTAATCGGCTGCGGCGGACTGCGATAATCCGCACCCGGCATATCACGGAAATCGAAGGAA
>CAJOFW010000084.1:0-824 GCA_905234005.1 uncultured Oscillospiraceae bacterium | reverse complement strand
GCGTGCCAGTCCATGAAGGCGACCTCCTCCATCACGACCGCGTTGTGCACCGCGTCCATCGCGTCCGTGCCCCACGCGAACGGGCCGTGGGAGTATACCAGCACGCCGGGGATCGCGGTGGGGTCTTTATCCGAGAAGGTTTCCACGATGACCTTGCCGGTCTCCTTCTCGTATTCGCCCTGTATTTCCTCTTCCGTCATGGGACGGGTGCAGGGGATCGCGCCGTAGAAGTAGTCGCCCTGCGTCGTGCCCATCGCGGGGATGTCCCGCCCGGCCTGGGCAAACGTCGTCGCCCAGCGGGAATGGGTGTGCACGACGCCGCCGCATTGGGGAAACGCCCTGTACAGCTCGATGTGCGTCGGCGTGTCGCTGGAGGGCTTCCATCTGCCGTCCACGACGTTCCCGTCGAGGTCGACGACGACCATGTCCTCCGGCGTCATGCCGTCGTAGGGCACGCCCGAGGGCTTGATTACGATCAGCCCCTTATCCCGGTCGATGCCGGAGACGTTGCCCCATGTGAACGTCACAAGGCCGTACTTAGGCAGGAGCAGGTTTGCCTCGCAGACCTGTTTTTTGAGCTTCTTCAGCATGGATTACAGCACCTCCGTCGCTGTCCGCTCCACGGGCAGCGCCTTTTTGTATCGGGACAGGAACGTATTGAAGCCCGCGATATCCGACGCGTCCGCCATGAGGGTGGACGATTTCGCCGCCGCGAATACCTTGCTGTCAAGATAATCCTCCAGCGTCTCGCCGTCGTCCTTCCGGATCATGTACGCCGCGAGAAGCGCCATGCCGTACGGCCCGCCCTCGCCGGCGGTCTCCAT
>CAJOFW010000083.1 GCA_905234005.1 uncultured Oscillospiraceae bacterium | reverse complement strand
CTGCCATAAAGGGAGGATAAGCAGCATGGGGAAATATTTCGGCACCGACGGCTTCCGGGGCGAGGCCAACCGGACGCTCAACTACGAGCACGCCATCAAAATCGGCCGCTTTCTGGGCTGGTACTACGGCGCCCGCCTCGATAAGAAGGCGAAGGTCGTCATCGGCAAGGACACACGGCGGTCGAGCTATATGTTTGAGTACGCGCTGTGCACCGGCCTCATGGCCTCGGGCGCGGACGCGTACATCATGCACGTCACCACCACGCCCTCCGTGTCCTACATCGCCCGGGTGGACGATTTCGACTGCGGCATCATGATCTCCGCCTCCCACAACCCGTATTACGACAACGGCATCAAGCTCGTCAACAACAGCGGCGAAAAGATGGACGAGGAGACCCTGCTCGAGATCGAGCGGTACATAGACGGCGAGCTGGAGGTGCCCATGGCGGAGCGTGAGCGGATCGGCCGGACAGTGGATTACGTCGCCGGACGCAACCGCTACATCGGCTATCTGATCTCCCTGTCGAAGTACAGCTTCAAGGGCGTGAAGGTGGGCATCGACGCGGCAAACGGCGCGGCGTGGTCGATCGCCCGGGGCGTGTTCGAGGCTCTGGGCGCGAAGCTGTACGTGATAAACGCCGGGCCGGACGGCTGCAACATCAACGCCGACTGCGGCTCCACCCACCTCGAGTCCCTGCAGCGTCTCGTGACGGAAAACGGCCTCGACGTGGGCTTTGCCTACGACGGCGACGCGGATCGCTGTCTGTGCGTGGACGAGAAGGGAAACGTCGTCACCGGCGACCACATCCTGTACATCTACGGCCTGTACATGAAGGAGCGCGGCAAGCTCCTGAACAACACGGTCGTCACCACGGTCATGTCGAACTTCGGCCTGTACAAGGCGTTCGACAAGGCCGGCATCGCCTACGAGAAGACGAACGTCGGCGACAAGTACGTCTACGAGAGCATGACCCGGAACGGCCACCGCATCGGCGGCGAGCAGTCCGGCCACATCATCTTCACCAAGTACGCCGCCACCGGCGACGGCATCCTGACGAGCCTCAAGCTCATGGAGGTCATGCTGGCCAAAGAAAAGCCCATGAGCGAGCTGGCCGCGCCCGTCACGGTCTATCCGCAGGTGCTCAGGAACGTCCGCGTCAAATCGAAGCCCGAGGCGCAGAACGACCCCGACGTCCGGGCCGCCGTGGAGGCGGTCGCGGCGGAGCTGGGCGATACCGGCCGCATCCTCGTGCGGGAATCCGGCACGGAGCCGCTCATCCGCGTCATGGTGGAGGCCGGGACGCACGAGCAGTGCGAGAAATATGTCGACGCCGTCATCGACGTCATCCGCGCAAAGGGCCACCTCGTCTGACCGCTCCGCCGACAAGGCGCCCGGCTTCGCGTGATCCCGTGAAATAACCTGTGGAAAACACGTGAAATAACCTGTGGAAAACATAGGAATAGTATGATATAATAAAATATGCGCCCTGCAGGTATCGGGACGGACGCTTCATCCGGACGGCTATGAACAGAAGATTTGACAGGAGTACGGGCATATGAACGGAATCATACAGATCGGCAGAAAAGAGAAGAAGGGGACGGGACTGATCGTGCTGCACTTCGTCCTCTCCCTGGCGTTGTTTTATGGCTTCTGGCTCTTGTTCCGCTACCCGGGCTTCCCCCTGTCCGGCGGGTTCGATTACCAGCTCGATCTGATCGTCCTGCTGGGGTATGCGGCCGAGAGCTTCTTCTTCAGCCGCATATACAACGCCTATATGCTTGGCTACTACCGCGCAAGGCTTCTCGTGTTCGCGCAGTTTCTGACGCAGTTTTTCAGCACGGCGATCATCTACGTTCTGATAACCCTCTACTGGCTGAGGCTGAAAAACCCCGTTCCGCTCTTCCTGCTGCTCGCGGTGCAGCTCGCGATGGATTTTGCGTGGTGCTACGGCGCGAACCGGTACTACTTCAGGGCCAATCCGGTGCGGCGGACGATCCTGCTCTACCGGAACGAGCTTGACAAAAAACGCTTCGGCGTCATCGAGGGCAAGCCCATCGAGCGTCTTTATCGCGTGGAGAAGGAATACCGCTACGGCGGGGACGATTTCCGGGAGATCAGACCCCTGCTCGAGGGCTATGACGCGGTGTTTGTGACGGGCATCCGCCCGAATTGCCGCAACGACATCGCCGACTACTGCAAGGAGGAGGGGATCCCCGGCTTCTTCCTGCCCCGTGTCGGCGACATGATCATGCGGGAGTCCTCGCACAACCAGTCCTTTGAGACGCCGGTGCTCTTCCTTCGCCGGAAGACGCTGCCGACGGACTATGCCATCATCAAACGCGGCTTCGACATATTCGTCTCCGGTCTCGCGCTTCTGATCCTGAGTCCCGTCATGCTGGTTACCGCCCTGGCCATCCACTTCTACGACGGCGGTCCGGCCTTTTACAAGCAGACGCGGCTGACGCTGGACGGCCGCGAGTTCAAGATCCTCAAGTTCCGTTCGATGCGGGTGGACGCGGAGAAGGACGGCGTAGCCCGCCTCTCCACCGGCGACAAGGACGACCGCATCACCCCGATCGGGCGGATCGTCCGAAAATGCCGCCTCGATGAGCTGCCGCAGCTCTGGAACATCCTGCGCGGGGACATGAGCATCGTCGGGCCGCGTCCGGAGCGGCCCGAGATCGCCCGCCAGATCTACGAATCCCTGCCGGAGTTCCGGCTGCGCCTTCAGGTCAAGGCCGGCCTGACCGGCTACGCGCAGATTTACGGGCGCTACAATACCGGCCCCTACGAGAAGCTGCTCTTTGACCTGATGTACATAAGCGATATGAGCCTGATCACCGACCTGATGCTGATGTTCGCCACGGTGAGCATCCTCTTCATGGCCGAGAGCACCGCCGGCGTAGAGGTCGGGCAGACCACCGCCATCGACTGGACGCCCGCCGATGCAAAGGCCGCTCCTTCAGAGTCGGCAGTATTGTCATAAAGCGGAATGCGCAGCGCTTGCGCGCACTTACACGCGCAGCCCGGGTTCGCCCAATCGCTCCTCGAAAAGCATAGCTTCAGCAGCTTTACCCGAAGAAAAGCAGATGAATAGCCAATGATGAAATTAATGAATTATTTAATCCTGGTAATCGGCGCCGGCATGGCGGCTGCCATTCTCCTGCTGGTCAGGCTGGCACCGGATTCGCTGTCCCTGCTGATTATCGGCATCATGGCATCGATACTTGGGCTGGGTTTTATACTCGGCATTATTCCTGCCATCCGGTTTTCCGCCGGGTTCAGCCGGGCGGTGAGGACCATTGGCGAGGCGACAAGGGTGCAGGCGTCGGACGCCGCCCTGGTTATCATGCGGGAAAACGAGCTGTTTCGGCAAAGAGAGCTGGACAGAACCTTTCGTGAGTATAAGGAGATCATTCAGCGGCAGAACCAGTCGGGAGAGGTTCTGCGGGACATCGCGGAATTCATCAGTGAAGATTATCTCTCCGTCCACAGCTGGCAGGGGCTGATGGTACAGATTCCCGGCATTTTGACCGGCCTTGGCATTCTGGGTACATTCATCGGCCTGCTCTGGGGCATCGGCACCCTTACCTTCAGCTCCGTTGACGCGGCCATCGACAGCATCGCGGAGCTGATTACCGGTATCGAGACGGCGTTCTACACCTCGATTTCAGGCGTTATCCTCTCCATTCTCTTCAACATCCTGTACCGAATCCTGTGGAACAATCTGATAAGGCTGCACAGTCTGTTTCTGGACTGCTACCACAAGCAGGTCATCCCTCCCACGGATGTGCAGACGCGGCATGAGCTTCACACCGGCCTCCGCGATCTGCTCCGCCGGCTGGATCAGCTCCCCCAAAGCATCGGGTATTCCCCTGCGCGCGGCGGCCGGGGCGGCGGGGATTATTATATCAGCGAGGAAAGCGAGAAGCTTCTGATGCCTCAGGTCGTACAGGCGATGCGGGAGGGACAGTTTATCTTTTACCTGCAGCCCATCGTGACGCTCAAGACCCGGAAAATCATTGGCGCCGAGGCCGTCGTACGCTGGAAGCATGATTCCCTCGGCCTTCTTACGCCGGGGGCCTTTCTTCCGGTGCTGGAGAGGAACGCGTATATCACAAAGCTGGATCGGTACGTTTGGGAGCTTGTCTGCCAGACGCTCCGCAGCTGGCTTGACAAGGGTATTCGTCCGCTGCCCGTTACGCTGAACATATCCAAGGCGGATATCCTCGCGCTGGATGTGCTGGATGTCTTTGTCGAGCTGCTCCGGCGGTATAAGCTTCCGCCCAGGAGCCTGGAGCTGGACATCGCCGCGGGCGCATGCATAGAGGAGAGCGACATTGCCGCCGAGGTGCTGGCCTCGCTGCGCGGCATGGGGCTGAAGGTGACGCTGGATAATTTTAGCGGGGATTTTCTCGCCTTTCGGGATATGCGTAAGATCGAGGCGGACAGCATGAAGCTGGATCTTCGCCTTCTCGGGAAGCCCGAGGGCGAGAGTGTTATGGAGGAATGCTTCGCCCAGGCCAAAGCACTGGGAATAGAAATCACCGCGTGCGGCATTGAAAGCGCGGCGCAGCTGTCGAAGCTGGAGTCTCTGGGCTGCAGCACCGGGCAGGGCTTCTATTTCTACCACCCCATGCCTGTGGACGAATTCGAGACGCTCGCAGGATATCGCGAGCACAGCGGCCTATGAAGAAGAATCAATACAATGAACCGGTGGATTACTGGGATTCGCTGGCAGACGGCATGGTGGCCCTTTTTCTCATCATTCTGCTGATCGTGCTGCTTTTTATCCTGTACTTCAGCCGCTCCATTCCGTACAATGCATATGTGGATGACACGCTCGGAGACGATACGGCGGATTATAACGAACCCCCTCCGACGCCGACGGATACCCACCAGTATGACAATACCGAGACCGGCAAAGCCGATGAGGAGATTATCATCATCGAAAGCGGAGGCGGCGGGGGTGAGGAGGAGCCGCACGAGGAGGAACCGCTCCCCGGAGGCGAAGGCTATGGCGACGAGGGCGAGAATTCCGCTGTTTTTGTCGAAGTGGTAGACGGGGAAACACTGCTGCCCATTGCCCGCGAGGGGATAGAGTTTGAGCTGTACGACAGCACGATGCGCCTGCAGCGGCTGAACGACTACTATCCCGTCCGCGTCGAGCACACGCGTTTTGAGACGACCGAGACAGGGCAGTTTTATCTGCCGGAGAAAATCTACGAGGGAGATTATATCTTCCGCGCACTGACTGCGGTGGAGGGCTATGCCCCTGCGGAGGATACGCCGTTTTCCCTCCTGGCTTATTACGACTGGGAGTCGCCCTTTTGCGTCACCATCGAGATGTACCCGCTGCGCAGCTCGATCACCGTCAGGCTTGTGGACAAAAGCACCGGCGACCCCGTCGCCGGCGGCTCCTTCCAGGTGTTTGCCGCCGACAACATCGTGACGCTGGACGGAACGATCCGCCACCGCGTCGGCGATCTGGTTGATACCTTCGAGATAGACGCGAACGGCCGAGGGGAAAGCATTGCGCTTTATTTCGGCAAATACCTTCTGCGCCAGGTGCAGGTGCCCGAGTTCTACGGGCTCATCAGCGGGGATGTATCGACCGAGGTGCTGGAGGAAAATGGCGTCTCTGAGACCATCGAGGTCGAAAAGACGACCATGGTATTGACACTGCGCGATGCTCTCTATGACGATATCACGCTCCCGGACGCGGAGTTTACGTTGTCCGGCGGCACGAGGCCGAGTGAGACGCTGGTGACAGACGCTGCGGGGCAGATCATTCTCACGGACCTGCAGAAGAGCACCACGTACACGCTCCGGCAGACAAGCGCGTCCTCGAAATACCAAATGGATACATCGGAGCACAGCTTCACGGTCGACGGCACCGGCCTGATTCAGGGCGCGGTTCATCAGGAGATGTTCATTGAAAACCGCACCACGCGCGCATCCTTTACGCTGACCGGAACACTGTTGGGCACCCGCGTGTCGGACGTCCGCATGGTTCTGCAGGATGAGCAGGGTGTCATAGTCGGGCAGTAGTCTTTCAGCGTCAGGGAGAACCGGAGATTGCAGAGCTGTTCGTGAGAGCTAATCTCGACCCTGTGGAGGTCTACATCTCCGACGAAATACATCTGCAGCAGTTTTCCTACAAGCACTGGACTTTGATGGACACCGCCATTGTGGGCGGCGGCGGCTTCGCTGTGCTGGGTATGCTCGCGCTCATCATCTTTATCGCCCTGAGAAGGAAGAAACGTTCCCGGAGAGGAGCAAAGTCATGACGAACGACACACAGCGGCAGCAGCCGCAGACGTCCGTTGTCATTCCCGCCCCCCGGACAAACAAGACGCCCGACCAGGAGATACGCATACGGGAAATGCTTTACGTTCTGTTCAAACGCAGGATGTGGATTGTGACAGGCGTTGTGATCGGCATTGTCTTCGGTCTTGCGCTCTCGGTGCTGTCATATGTGAAGTCGCAGGCTATCCAGCAGTATTCCATCAAGACCTCCATCGCCCTCACCTCGCAGAGCCAGCGCGGTACATATTCCAACGATTCGCGGGATCCCGACTACTCGGACTTCCACCTGGCCGAGGACATGGTGGACGCAGCGATATATATCCTCATGAGCGACAGCATGATGGAAAGGATCATCGAGGACGTCAATCTGATCGGCGTCACGGCGAAGGATATCTCCAACAGCATCAGCTTTGAGCGGTACAGGGAGACACAGATCATCCTGATCAACCTCTACTGGGGCAACGCCTCGGAGGGCGTCATGATTCTCGAGGACATGAACCGTCTGGCGCCCGATTTTTTGAGCGACGCGCTGCGGCTTGGCAACGTGACGGTGATCAACAACCCCACGCCCCGTTTTGTCATCGGCGGTAACCTGAATCTGACGCGAAATCTCATCCTCGGCGTCATGCTCGGCGTGGTCATGGGCGCGGCGGCTGCGATTCTGGAGCTGTTCCTGAAGCCCACGCTGCTGACGCTGACGGACATAGAGCAGCGGCTTCGCATTCCGCTGCTGGGTACCATCGGGGAGAATGTCGAGGAGCTGCCTATTCAGACGGAGCTGCTCAGCAAGGACAGCAACATTGCAGAACGTACAGGCCTGGCAGACAGCTATCTGGCAGCAGCATACGCCCTGAAGCGCCGTCTCAGCGGCCGCGAGCACCCCGTCGTGGCGGTCACCTCCGCGGAACGCGGGGAGGGACGAACCGTTATTACCGCGTGTCTCGCGGCGGCGCTGTCACAGATCGGCGTCCGTGTCCTGGCCGTGGATCTTGACTTTCAAAATCCCATGCTGCTGGGGATGTTTTTCGACGAGGTCTGGCCCGAACGCTCG
>CAJOFW010000082.1 GCA_905234005.1 uncultured Oscillospiraceae bacterium | reverse complement strand
GGGGTCGGGGTCGGTGTTGACGCGGTGGTGACGGTGACCGTGCCCGGCTCGTATACGTGCGTAAGCGTCATCTCCTGGGTCGGGTCGAAGTGGTACACCGAGGCGTACGCCAGCCAATCGGAGAGGCTGACGTTGTTGCCGTCCGCGTCCACAAGCGCCGGACTTGTGTAGGTGACCGCCGGGTACAGCGAGAACGTATACGCCGTGTTCGGCCGCAGACCGTCCACCGTGACGCTCGTCGCACGGGGGTCGTCGATCACCGTCGTCGTCCGGCCGCCGCCGTCCGGGCCGTACACGAGCGCGAAGCCGTCGATGTTGTAGTCGTCGGCGGTGATCTTTTCATAGCCGAAATCCCAGCGCAGCGTGACGGACGTATCCGCCGCCTCGGCCGAGAGCACGGGCGGGACGACGGCGTATACGATGAAACGGCCCTCCTGCGTGACCTTGTACGTATCCGTTCCGTCCGCGCCGTACGTCGGCAGGTCGGTGTAGAGCGAACCGCCGTGGAGCAGGATCCAGTTTTTGAGCACCCGGGGCATATTGATCGAGAGATCCGGCACCTGATCCGACGAGGGGGCGAACGTATTCCAGATCGTCACGGCGAAGTCGACGCAGTTCATCTCGAGGAACCGGTAGTACCCGAAGGACGTCATCAGCGAGAACAGCTCGGGCAGCGACGCCTCGTCGAAGGTCATCGTTTTGTATGTGTACGAGTTGTAGTAATCGTTTCCGGACTCGGCCTCGAGCAGCGCCTCGAAGTTGATGAAGCAGCCCGCCGAATCGCCGGCGGCGCCGATCAGGTTGCTTGCGACGCCCAGCTCCAGGTCGCCGCGCAGTCCGATGTATATGCTCTTACCGGCGGCGATCGCGTAGCCGCCGAGGGAAACGGCGTGACCGGTCGTATTGTTCAGCCGGAGCCAGGCGTGGCCGGTGTCGGTGATGCTGTTTGAATTGGCGAGGATATCGAGCGTGAGGTTTTGCGCCGGAGCGCCGTCGGTCACGTCGAGGACGGCCCCCTCCCCCGCCCCGCCGTCTGCGACGTCGAATACCTCGCCGTCCGCCCACGCGGGGACGGCAAGCGTCAGGCACAGGGCGAGCGTGAGCGCCAGCGCCAGCGCACGGGAAAGCTGTTTCATGGTTCTTCCTCCTTTGGGCGTTGTTCTCCACACCGTCTGCGGCGCGGCTGTCACCGCCATTGTAGCACGCTTTTCATGAATGACAAGCCCGATCATGCGCAAATCACAAAAACCCCGCCGTCCTGCGCGCATACGGCGCAAACGGCGGGGCCGGGGTTTCGGTTCGGACGCGGTCAGCCGGGATTTGCCTCCTGGTAGAATACGCCCTTGATGAATTTGATGAGGCTGTTGTAGAGGTCGTTCAGAACCGGCAGGCCGAGGGCGCTCATGACCGCGACGCCGATGACAATGGCGACGGGGATCGTGATGTACCACTGATCGAGCGCGGGGACGAGGAAGTAGAGGTTCTTCATGAACATGATGACGTAGGTATGCAGCAGGTACGGCACCATGGTTCGCGTGCCGCCGTCGCGCATAATGGGCAGGGATTTGTCCGGCACGAGGCAGAACAGGCAGATGATCTGGATGCCCGAGATCACATAGCCGAGGGCGCGGAGAATAAGTCCCTTCCACGGGCCGTAGGAGAAGGTGTGGAACGGCCCCTCCATGCCGGCATACGGCTCCCAGTAGTAGTAGAAGTCGATGTGGAACACGCCCCGGACGTTCAGCCAGCCCCAGATGCCGAGGGTCACAAGCGTGACGACGGCGACGAGCGCCTTCGGGAGGTTTTCGAGCTTCGCGACGTCCTCGCGGCTCATCTTCATGCCGATGACGTAAAACGGCAGGAAGCCGATCGTGCGGGCAAGGCTCAGGAGGTGGCCGACGTCGGTGCACAGGCCGGCGAGCAGGGCGACCGCGAACGACAGCGGGATGATGTATTTGATCTGCTGCAGGGCCTTCGTCACGAGCTTCCAGCAGAACATGCACACGAGGTACCAGTAGGCGAACGTCGGCGTGAAGATGTTCGGCGCGCTCGTGCCGTAGCACAGCACGAACAGGCTGTTGAAGATCAGGTACGGTACGAGGAAGTCGAATATGGCGCTCTGATAGCCCTTCTTGGAGAAGTAGCCCGAGATGAAGCAGAAGCCGGGCATGGTGATCATACGCGACCAGCAGACGATGACGGTGACGAGCCAGTTGTATGTGATGCCGGTCTGGGTGAGCATATGCTCCGCGATGACGTTGAAGAGCAGGATGTAGCGGATGTTATCGGCGCGGAACCAGCGCTTACGGGGCGCGGCTGCGGCGGCGCCGGGCAGTGGGGCGGCCAGTGTTTCCATGGTATTCTCCTTCTGTATTGCGTTTGCCGGCGCGAACCGACAGGGTAAATTATAAAATTTTTTGCGCCTTCCGTCAATAGGCAACTTGTACCGGTGGGAAAAATGCGGAAAAGAACCCGGCCGGGTGGTTGTATTCCGGCTTGAATCATGCTATTATTACATAATGTGTACCTGTATGCCGGGAAAGGGGCGCGGACGCTCTTTCGCCCGGCGGCGGCGGAGAGGCGGACGCAATCATCACGGAGGGATGCTTTTCATGAACGACAACACAGCCACCCGCAACGAAAAGACCCCGTCGCCCGGAGAAAAGCCCGGCGGCGGCTACTGGAAGAGCTGGCTGCGCCGGTTTCTCGTGCTTCTGGCGCCGGCGTTTCTGATCTGCTACACGGTCGGCTTCTTCGGCCCGCTCGACATCGTGAACGCGAATCACGCGTATCTGACGTTCTCGGCCGGTGATCTGCTGCCGGTGTTCGGGCTCATCACACTCGGGGCGTCCGTCGTGATCGCGGCGGTGTTCGCGCTGATTCCGGGCAGGGCGCGCGGCCTCGCGATGGGGATTTTGTTCTCCCTCGCGATTCTGCTGTATTTTCAGGGCGCGATCCTAAACGGCGACGTGCTCATCACGCTCGACGGCAACACGTTCGACTGGCACACCGTGGAGACGCAGACCTGGATCAATCTCGCGATCTGGATCGGCGTGACCGTCGTTCTCACGGTGCTCGCGATCATCTTCCCCGAGCAGGCACGGCTTGTCACGCTGATTGCGAGCCTCGCGCTCGTCGTGGCGCAGACGATGGCGCTCATCGTCACCTGGGTCCCCCGTGACAACAGCACGCCGAACTACCAGCTGAACGGCGAGGACATCTACACGTTCTCCACGGACGAGAACATCCTCCTCATCACCCTCGACCAGTTCAACCCCCTGATCTTCGAGGAGCAGATGGAAAACGACCCTGAGATCCGGGAGATCTTCAAGGACTTCCTGTACTACGACAACATGTCGTCCTGCTACTCGTTCACGTTCCCGTCGCTGATGTACCTCGGCACGCACCAGTATTTCGACACGACGATCCCGACACGCGAGGCGGTGTACAACGCGTGGCACAGCGAGTCGGCGGAGGGCTTCTACGACGCCCTGCACGACAACGGCTTCGCCGCCAATCTCTTCCTCGAGGCCAACTACGCCGGCCTCGGCGCGGAGAATCTGCTCGGCAAGGCGGACAACGTCGTCGAGGCCGGACGGCTCGTCATCACGCCGCTGTTTTACGAGTTCGTGCTCGATATGTCGCTGTACCGCTATTTCCCGATCATCCTCAAGGGCGAGGTATGCGTCTCCACGGGCGGCATACTCGATCTTTCGAGCTTTCAGGGCGTGACGAAGCTCACAATCAACTACGACTTCCTCTCCACGCTCGAGCAGCGGGGCATAACGCTGACGGACGACCACAAGGTCTTCAACTGGTACCACATGGCAGGCGCGCACTTCCCCTACGTCGTCGACTACGACGGCTACCTCTGCGACGAGGAGGATACCGACCGCCCGACCGCCCTGCACGGCTATCTCATGATGCTCAAGGCGTTCTTCGAGGGCATGAAGGAGGCCGGCGTCTACGACGACGCGACGATCATCATCTCCGCCGACCACGGCTATTTCGAGTGCTTCCAGACCGTCGGAATGATCAAGCTCCCCGGCGAGACACGGGACGAGATGGAGGTATCCCACGCCCCCGTGGCGCAGGAGGACGTGATGCCCACGATCCTCTGGGCGCTCGGCGAGGATTACAGCGACTACGGCACGACGTTCTTCGACTGGGACGAGGGCGACTACCGCGTCCGCACGACCCGTGTCTGGGGCTATATGCGCAGCTATCCCGACGTGGAGTGGATCGGCAACCTCGACCAGTGGGACGCGGAGGCCAACGGCTTTGAGCGCTACAACGTCTTCGGCGTCTTCCACTACGTGGGCGACCGGAACACGATTTTGTATAAGGAGCGGTATTGGTACAACTACGGCGTGGCGGATGAGATACAGCCGTTATACGACTCCTTCTACTAATCCTGTCTCCTGTCGGGTCTTTTTCCGTGTGGCGGCGTTTCGCTCGGTCGCTGTACTTCAGTACAGCTTCCCTCGCTCAACTTAGCCACACGAAAAAATCCCTCGACAGGCCGGGACTTTCTCCGCATGGCGTTGTTTCGCTCGGTCGCTGTACTTCAGTACAGCTTCCCTCCCTCAACCTGGCCGCGCGAAAGAACCTCGACGGTGGATTGGTTTTTCCGAACTGATAATTGACACATAATGTTTTGAAGGACAGACACGAATATGATTAGTTTTCTTGCCAACATTTTCGGCTATGTGATGGACTGGTGCTATGCGCTCGTTCCGAACTGGGTGGCCGCCATTGCGCTGTTTACGCTTCTGACGAAGATACTGCTGATGCCGGTATCGCTCTGGACGAACGCGAACGGGCTGAAGGTCGTTTCCATCATGCCGGAGACGAACCGCATCAAGGCCAGGTATTACGGCGATAACGAGCGCATCGGCGACGAGCAGGCGGCGCTGTTCAAGCGGGAGCATTATCACCCGCTTCTGAGCATGATCCCGCTCGCCATCCAGATCATCATTCTGCTCGGTCTCATCGGCACCATCCACAACATCGCCGACACGGGCCGGGCCGCCAGTCTCGGGCTTGTCCCCATAAACGACGGCGGCTGGACGTGGTTTATGCCCCTCGGCGCCGGTCTTGCCGCCATCGCGCTGAGCATCGCGCAGAACCGCATCAACCCCCTCCAGCGCGAGCAGAGCCGCGCCGAGCAGATGACAACGAACGGCATTTCGATCGCGATCTCGTTCATCCTCGGCATATTTGTGTCCGCCGGCGTCGCGCTGTACTGGATCTTCTCAAACCTGTTCTCGATCCTCGTCCAGCTCGCCTGCAACCTCATCATGCCGCCGAAAAAATACGTCGATTACGACGCCCTCGCCGAGAGCCGGAAGGCGCTCGAGGCGCTCGACCAGTTCGGGCAGGAGCAGACGAAGGAGCTGAAAAAACGCGAGAAGGCCGATTACAAGGCGTTCTTCCGCGTCGCGAACAAGCGGCTTGTGTTCTACTCCGAGGCGAGCGGGTTTTATAAGTATTTCCAGAATATCATCGAGGAGCTGCTGCGCCGCACGAACGTCGTCATCCACTACGTCACGAGCGACCCGGACGACCAGATCTTCGCGATTGCCGAAAAGGAGCCGCGCATCCGCCCGTATTACATCGGCGAGCGCCGGCTCATCACGCTGTTCATGAAGATGGACGCGGACATGGTCGTCATGACGATGCCCGACCTCGACACGTACCATTTCAAACGCAGCTATGTGCGCAAGGACGTCGAATACGTCTACGTGTTCCACGGCATGTTCTCCGGCCTCATCACGCTGCGCAGGGGCGCGCTCGATCACTTCGACACGCTTCTGACCCCGACGCCGGGCTTTGAGACCGAAATGCGCGGCTGGAACAGGGAAAAGGGGCTGAAGGATCAGAAGATGGTGCCCTGCGGCTACGGCGTCATCGACAACATGGCGGCGCAGTACGACGCGATGGAGAAGGTCGAGCACGACCCGAAGACGATCCTGATCGCCCCGTCGTGGCAGGAGGGGAACATCCTCGACTCGTGCCTGACCGACCTGTGCGAGCCGCTTCTCGCGGCGGGCTATGACGTGACCGTCCGGCCGCACCCGCAGTACATCCGCCGCTTCCCCCAGCGGCTGGACGAGCATATGCGTGAATGCGCGGACTATCCCGCCGACCGCTTCCGCTTCCAGCTCAATTTCAGCTCGAACGAGACGGTGTTCTCGTCCGACCTCGTCGTGACCGACTGGTCGAACATCGGCTACGAGTACGCCGTCGCGACGAAAAAGCCCGTGCTGTTCATAAACACCCCCCGCAAGATCGTGAACGACGCGTGGACCGAGGAGGACGTCGCGAAGTACGCGCCGGACGACCGCATCCGCTCGATCATCGGCATGGCCATCGACCCGGCGGACGCCCGGGAGAAGGGCGCGGAGGCCGTCGGCTATATGCTCACACACCGCGCCGAATACGAGGAGGTTCTCGAGAACGTCCGCCGTGAGCGGCTGTACCACTTCGGCGAGAGCGGCAAATACGGCGCGCAGTACCTGATCGGCCGCATGGTCGAGAACCAGAAAAAGCAGAAACAGGAGGAATAATCATGCTCAGAAAATGCGATGACGCCAGCATCCCCCGCGTCGTGGAATACATCGGCGCGGACAAGGTCATATGCTTCTACCTCTACATGGATCTCATCGAGTGCGGCACGCAGGGCGACGGCGTCGGCCTGTGGGTGTGCGAGGACGAGTCCGGCGCGCTCGAGGGCGTCATGTACCGCTATTACGACGCGCTGCACCTCTACAGCCGGACGGTCTGCCCGAAGGACGACGTCCTCGCCCTGATCGCCGAGCTTGACCCCAAGGTCGTGACGGGCACGCAGGCGAACATCGACCCGCTCGTCCCGGCCCTGCCCGCCGGGAAATACACCTACGAGCTGAGCCACATCATCACGGCGGACAAGCTCATGGACGGCAAGAGCGACCTCGAGGTGCAGCCCGCCGGCGAGGCGGACGTGCCCGAGATCGCGTCGCTCATGATGAAGGAGCACATCTACAACACGGTCTACACCTACGACGGCCTGTGCGAATCGCTCATCCGCCGCATCCGGGAGGGCTTCGGCCGGCTGTTCGTCATGCGCACGGCGGAGGGCCGCCTCGTCGCGACGAACGCCCTCAGCGCCGAGACGGAGGAATTCGGCGTCATCAACGGCCTCGTGACCGACCCCGATATGCGCGGCCACGGTCTGGGCCGGGCCATCACCGCGAGCACCTGGAACCTCGTGAAAAACGAGGGCAAACGCGGTCTCGCGTTCCTCGGCGCGGACAACGAGAACACGCTGTCGCTGCATCGCAAAATGGGCTATACCTTCCTCGGCCTCTACGCACGGCTGATCCGGGAAGACTGATCGAATCGGGGAGCAATTGATATGCAGGCACTGATGCTGGCCGCCGGTATGGGCAAACGCCTCGGCGCGTATACGAACAACCAGACAAAATGCATGGTTCGCGTCGGGGGAAAAACACTCCTCGAGCACGCGGCGGACGCCTTGCGTGAGGCGGGCATACGCAAATTTGTCATCGTCGTCGGCTACGAGGGCGAAAAGCTCATGGCGTTCGCCCGGGAGAAGCTTTCCGACCTCGAGCTTGAATTCGTCGTGAACCGGGACTACGCGACGACAAACAACATCTATTCGCTCTACATGGCCCGTGAACAGCTCATGGCGGACGACACGATCCTGCTCGAGTCCGACCTCATCTACGAGCCGCGTCTGATTCGCGAGCTTGTCGAGGCGGACGCGCCGAACATGGTCGCCGTCGCCAAATACGAGCACTGGATGGACGGCACGGTCACGCTGCTGGACGAGAACGGCGTCATCCGCGAATTCGTCGAGAAGAAGGATTTCAGCTTCTCGAGCGCGGACAGCTACTACAAGACCGTGAACGTCTACAAATTCAGCCGTCAGTTCTCCGCCGACCAGTACATCCCGTTTCTGAGCGCCTACATCCGCGCCTACGGCACGAACCAGTATTACGAGATGGTGCTGAAGGCGCTGGCGCACCTGCCGTTCGCCGGCCTCCGGGCGTACGAGCTGGGTTCGATGAAGTGGTACGAGATCGACGACGTGCAGGATCTCGACATCGCGAACACGATGTTCGCTTCAGACGACGACCGCCTCCGCGCCTATGAGTGTCACTTCGGCGGCTACTGGCGCTTTGTCGGCCTGCGCGATTTCTGCTACCTCGTGAACCCCTACTTCCCGCCGAAGAAGATGGTCGAGCAGATGGAGTATTTCTATCACACGCTGCTGACCGATTACCCGTCCGGCATGTACGTCCAGAAGCTGCTGGCCGGCAAGATGTTCGGCGTGAAGGACGAGTTCCTCCTCGTCGGCAACGGCGCGGCGGAGCTGATCAACACCCTCGGCCGCACGATGACCGGCAAAACGGCGCTGTCCGTCCCGGCGTTCAACGAGTACGTCCGCTGCTTCCCCGACTGCGAGATCGTGCCGCTGTCCGGCGCAAAGCACGATTTCCGGTTCGACATGGACGAGCTGCGCGCAGCGGCCCGGTCGAACGACAACCTCGTCATCATAAACCCCGACAACCCGAGCGGAGCGTTTCTGACCGAGGCGGAGCTTCTGGAGCTGGCGGACATCTGCGATAAGAGCGGTACAAGGCTCGTCGTGGACGAGTCCTTCGTCGATTTTGCCCGGCGCGAGGCGCGGTATACGCTGTTCCGGAACGACGT
>CAJOFW010000081.1:7439-8758 GCA_905234005.1 uncultured Oscillospiraceae bacterium | reverse complement strand
GCCTGCTCGGCGTAATCGCCGATCGTATCGACGGCCTGGCGGACTCTCTCCACGCCGTCGCGAACCTTCGCGACGCCGTCCTTGAACTCCTCCACCTTCTCGGTCAGGTCGGAGATGGAAAGGCCCTCCATGCTGCGCACAAGCTCGATCAGGCGGGATATCATTTCCGCGTCGATCTCGTAGCCGTACTCGGCGGCGATCGTCTCGATCTGGCCGCGCAGCTCGTCGTCGGACATATTCTGCGTCTCGTCGAGGATGAGCTTCAGCTCGTTCACGATGGCGACGGCGTCGGCCTCGGCGACGGCGTTCGCGACGTCCTCCTCGGTCAGCTCGTCGTTGCTCTCGGCCTCGGCGTTGACGGCGTCGACGATGGCCTTGCTGACCTCCTCACGCGTGATCGCGTCGGTCAGGGCGTCGGCCAGCTCCGCCGTCAGGACAAGCTCGTCGGCGGCGGCGGTCTTCGCCTCCTCCTCGAGCTGCCGGCCGGTGATGTCCTCGTATGCCTTGTAGATACCCGTGAGCGCGGCGGTGCCCGATACGGGGTACGGCGCGGTGACCTTGACCTCAGCGTCGTAGATGCCGGCGGTCATGAGCGCGGAGCGGTACATATTCTCCGTGCACCAGGTGATGTTCGACGCCGTGACCGCAAGGCCGCTGTTCTCCGGCAGGATGCGGATGTACACGCACGAGATGCTGCGCGTGCCGATGATGCTGTCGGACACGAGTCCCTCGAGATAGGCGCGTTCCTCCGCGTTCGTGACCTTCAGCTCCCGGACGGAGCCTCGAATCAGGCCGAACGTGCCGTAGACGGTCAGGATCTGGCTGTCGCTCAGGTCGGCGCCGATGACGGCGCGTTCCTCGCCCTCGTTCGCGGCGAACGCGGGTACGCACAGCGCGAACACGACGCAGACGAGCAGCGCGATGCTGATGATTTTCTTCATGGTGATAAGGTGCTCCTTTCCGGAGCGGGGGGTGATCCGTTATCGCTTTCCCAGCTCCATGGCCCCGGCGGCGCAGGCCTCCACACGCTGGCGGCAGCTCTGCATATCCTTGCCCCGGGCGAGAATGTAGATTTTGACCTTCGGCTCGGTGCCGGACGGGCGGACGATGACGTCCGTGTCGTTCTCCAGCTCGAAGTAGAGCACGTTCGAGCCGGACAGCTCCATGTGCTCCACGACGCCGAGGCCGGGCACGGCGACGGTGCCGTCCTTGTAGTCGCGCATACGGATGACCGGCTGGCCGGCAAACTCCGCGGGCGGCTCGGCGCGAAGCCCGCTCATGAGCGCCGCCATGCGCTCCGGCCCGTCCACGCCCTCCAT
>CAJOFW010000081.1:0-7372 GCA_905234005.1 uncultured Oscillospiraceae bacterium | reverse complement strand
TAGTAGTGGGCGGCCATCTCGGCGATCATCATGCTCGCGGTGACGGCGTCCTTGTCGCGGACGTAGTCGCCGAACATATAGCCGTAGCTCTCCTCGAAGCCGAGCAGATACTCGTAGCTGCCCTCCTCCGCGTACCGGTGCAGCAGCTCCGCGATGAACTTGAAGCCCGTGAACGTCTGCGCGAAGTGCACGCCGTTCGCGTCGCAGATCGCGCCGGTCATCGTCGTCGAGACGATGGTGGAGAGGATCGCCGGTCTTTCGGGCAGCGTGCCGATGCGGCGGCGGGCCGTGATCACGTAGTCGGAGAGCAGAGCGCCCATCTGGTTGCCGGTGATGGTGTGGTACTCGCCGTCCCTGCCGAGCGCCATGACGCCGACGCGGTCGGAGTCGGGGTCGGTGCCGATGATCAGCTCGCTGCCCACCTGCTTGGCGAGGGCCACGCCGAGGTAGAAGCCCTCCGGCTCCTCGGGGTTCGGGCTCGCGACGGTCGGGAAGCTGCCGTCGATGACCATCTGCTCGGGCACGGGGTGGATGTGCGTAAGACCGAGGCGGCGCAGCGCCTCCGGCACGAGCTTGTGGCCGGCGCCGTGGAACGGCGTGAACACGACCTGAAACCGGTCGGCCACAGCCCTGACGCAGGCGGGGTCGATCGCCTGGGCGAGGACGTTTTTGAGGAATTCCTCGTCGGTCTCCGCGCCGATGATCTCGATCATGCCCTTGTCGACGGCCTCCTGGTAGGGCATTGTCTTCACGTCCGCGAAGATGTCAAGCTCGCCCATGCGCCGGGCGACCTCCGCCGCGTGCGCGGGCGGAAGCTGCGCGCCGTCGGACCAGTAGACCTTGTAGCCGTTGTACTGCTTCGGGTTGTGGCTCGCGGTGACGTTGATGCCGGCGATCGCGTTGTAGTGGATGACGCCGAAGGACAGCTCCGGCGTCGGACGCAGGGCGTCGAACAGGCGGACGTGGATGCCGTTCGCGGCGCACACGCACGCGGCCTCGCGGGCAAACTCCGGGCTGTTGATGCGGCAGTCGCACGCGATGACGACGCCGCGCTTTCTCGCGCTGTCGCCCTCGTCCACGATGAGCGCCGCGAACGCCTGTGTCGCCCAGCGGACGACGTGGACGTTCATCCGGGCGATGCCGGCGCCCATGACGCCGCGCAGACCGGCCGTGCCGAACTCCAGCGGGCCGTGGAAGCGGCTCCTGATCTCGTCGTCGTCGCCTCGTATGGCGTCCAGCTCCGCCCACTCCTCCTCGGAGAGAGCCGGGCTGTCGAGCCAGCGGTCAAATTCCTTCCTGTAATCCGTCATCTTCGGGTTCTCCTTTCATGAGCTCCCGCGCCTTATCGAGCATGGTGCGGGGAACAAATATATCCGCGCCGCTGCCGCTCACGCCGAGTATCAGCTCGCCGAAGGCCCCGTCGCCGGGCAGGCAGCGCAGACTGGGAATTCCGTAGGATTCGAGCATGGACTGGAGCATCTGCGCCTCCATGTCCAGCGGGCCGCAGTGCGCGAGGAAGACAGGCTCTTCCGTCTCCCCGGCCTCCGTGCGCGGCCAGTTGTCGAAGGTTTTTCCGTATTCATGTCGTCCCCAGGACAGCATCGTCATCACCTCTTCAAAAGGATTGGGATCAGGCGGTCGTATTATTGTCGTATTATTTATGGTATTTCGCCCCGGCGGTGATCGTGAACGCCCGGTAGATCTGCTCGAGCAGCATGACACGGGCGAGATGGTGCGGGAAGGTCATGTCCGACATGGACAGCCGCCACGCGGCGAGGCGTTTGTCCGCCTCGGTGAGGCCGTCCGAGCCGCCGATCAGAAAGCACAGCCGGCTCTCCCCCGCGAGGGCGAGGGCCTCGAGCCGGGCGGCAAGGCCCGGGCTGTCGATTTTCCGGCCCTCGACGCACAGCGCGATCACATACGCCCCCTTCGGGATTCGGGGGGCAAGCTCCCCCTTTTCGGGCAGCTCGATGATCTCGAGCCTGCAATAGGCGGAGAGGCGCTTTGTATATTCGCGGCAGGCGTCCTCGTAATACGGCTCCTTGAGGCGGCCCTGACAGAGCAGCGTAACGCGCTCCATCAGCCCGCGAGCCAGTCCGTCCGCCGGGAGGTCGGCTCATCCGGCTCGTCGACGCAGCGAATCTCCGCGCCGAGCGCCCGCAGCTTGCCGACGATGTCCTCGTAGCCGCGCTCGATGTACTGGACGTCCTCCACGCGTGTGACGCCCTTCGCGGCGAGGCCCGCGATGACGACCGCGGCGCCGGCGCGCAGGTCGCACGCCCGCACGGTAGCGCCCGTGAGGCGGTCGACGCCGATGATGATCGCCGTGCGGCCGTCCACCTTGACGGTCGCGCCCATCTTGCGCAGCTCCTCGAAGTATTTGAAGCGGTTGTCCCACACGCCCTCCGTCACGGCGCTGATGCCGGAGGCGCAGCAGAGCACCGCGCCGATCTGCGGCTGCATATCCGTCGGGAAGCCGGGGTAGGGCATGGTCTTCACGTCGGCGTGGCACAGAAGGCCGTCCCGCCGGACGACGACGTAATCGTCGCCGTCCTCGATCTCGACGTTCATCTCCCGCAGCTTGGAGGAGATGCAGTCGAGGTGCTTCGGAATGACGTTCTCGATGCGGACGCAGCCGCCCGCCGCCGCGACGGCGGCCATATAGGTGCCGGCCTCGATCTGGTCGGGGATCAGCGCGTATGTGCCGCCGTGCAGCGACGGCACGCCGCGGACCTTGATGACGTCGGTGCCCGCGCCGCGCACGTCCGCGCCCATGGAGTTCAGGAAATTCGCGAGGTCGACGATGTGCGGCTCACGGGCGACGTTTTCGATGACCGTGCGTCCCTCGGCGGTGGCGGCGGCGATCATGATGTTGATGGTCGCGCCGACCGAGACCTTGTCAAGATAGATGCGCGCACCCCGCAGCCGGCCGTTTTCCGCCCTGGCCCGGATGAAGCCGCCGTCCACGCGCACGTTCGCGCCGAGGGCGTTGAGGCCCTTGATGTGCTGGTCGATCGGCCGCACGCCGAAGTTGCACCCGCCGGGCATCGTGCTGCAGGCCCTTCCGAAGCGGCCCAGCATCGCGCCGATGAGGTAGTAGCTTGCGCGGATGCGGCGGGTCAGCGCCCAGACCTCCTCCGACAGCCCGTCGAGGGAGACGGAGGTGCAGTCCAGCTCGACCGTCGTGCGGTTGATCATGCGCACGGACGCGCCCATGATCTCCAATACGCGCAGAAGCGTGTCGGTGTCGCTGATGTCCGGCAGGTTCTCGATGCGGCATACGCCGCGCACCATGAGCGCGGCGGGGATGATGGCGACCGCCGCGTTTTTCGCGCCGGAAATGGAGACCGTTCCGTTCAGGGGACGGCCGCCGCTGATGATGTATTTCTGCATAATATGTCTACTCCCAATTGACCGATGACGGCACGGCGGGTCACACGACCGCGTTCGGCGGGTCTTATCCGCCCCGCCCGCCGTCTGACATGGCCTGCGCGCCTCCGGCGCCGGAATCCGCCATGACGGCCATTCCTCGCCATTATAGCACAGGTTTCCCGCAAAAGCAAATACCGCGTAATCAAATACCGCGTAGGTGAAGCGCAAGCGGCTCCGGATGTCCCGTACCGCGCACGCGGTCAGACCCCGCGTATGCGCGCGGCGCGCAGGATGCCGGCGACGGTCTTCGCGTCGCTGATTTCGCCGGACTCGACGCGGCGCACCATCTCCGTGAGCGGAACGCGGTCGACGTCCAGAAACTCGTTCGGGTCGGGATGCGCCGTGCCGCGTGTCAGCCCGGTCGCGAGATAGAGATACAGCCGCTCGGTCGAAAATCCCGGCGAGGTGTACAGCGTGCCGAGCGGCGTCCACTCCGCCGCCTCAAGGCCGGTCTCCTCGCTCAGCTCCCGCTGCGCCGCCGGGAACGGATCCTCCCCCGGCTCGAGCTTGCCCGCCGGCAGCTCCCACAGATGCTCCCGGAACGGATAGCGGAACTGGCGGACGATGTAGACCGCGTCGTCCTCGTCGAGCGCGGCGACGCACACGCCGCCGGGATGGCAGACGACCTCCCGCAGCGTGACCGCGTCGTTCGAAAGCTTCACCATGTCGGTTGTTACGTCTACGATGATGCCCTTGTAGGCGTTGACGCGCCGGAGCGCGTTTTCCGTGTAATCCATGACAGTTTTCACCCCACACCCTTCGGGCGGCCAAAACGGGCCGCAAAAAATTATGGTAATCCACTCGTGTTGGACAGTATAGCATATGTTCGGAGAAATTACCACTATTTTATTCTATCCAATTCGCCGAAATGTGGTTTATAATCGTCCTGACCGCGCCGGAGCGCGGAAAAACGCGTCAGAGAGGGCTGGTTGCATGCGTGCGTTACAGGTGGCGGAGAGGGCGGTTTCGATATGGTTTTCGCGGGAGGACGCCCCGACGCGGGGGCAGATGCTGCGCCTTGTGCGCCGCGCCCTCGCCGACAGGGGCTACCGGCCGTGGCCGGAGACGGAGGCCGAGTGCTTCGCCGCCGGGGAGGACACGCTGCTCATCGCCCGGCCCGGCCGGGCCAGAACGGCGGCGTTTTATTTCGAGAGCCTCGACCGGCTCCTCGCCGCGGCGGCGTGCGGCCGGGACGGGGGCGCTCTGTACGCCGCCGGGCGGGGCGGATACCTTCTGACGGCGCCGGCGGCGGATGTGTGCGCGGCGCTGTACGAGTTCGGCGAGCCGGTGCGCCTGACGCCGGAGCGGGAGGCTCACGAGACCGAGCAGGGGCGGCAGATTATACCGGACGCCGCCCTCGCCGCCCTCCGGGAGGCGTTCCGGCCCGAATTCGACGCGATAATACCGCGCAATGGTGATTGCCAAAACCGGTAAACTGTGGTATAGTATGGTTGCGGCGGAAAAATCCGCCGGTGCGTACGGAATCGAGGTGAGCCGGTCATGCCCAAAGCGAAGGGCGTAAAGCAAATCGCGTCAAACCGCAAGGCGCTGCACGACTACTTCGTGCTCGACCGCTTCGAGGCCGGCATCGAGCTTACCGGCACGGAGGTCAAATCCGTCCGGGCAGGCACGCTGAACCTGAAGGACTGCTACGCCCGCGTAAAGGACGGCGAGCTGTGGGTCTGCGGGATGCACATAAGCCCCTATAAGCAGGGCAGCTACTTCAACGCCGACCCCGACCGCGACCGCCGGCTCCTGATGCACAGGCGGGAGATCAACCGCCTCGGCGCGCGCGTCCGGCTCGAGGGCCTCACGCTCGTCCCCCTGTCGCTGTACTTCAAGGACAGCTACGTCAAGGTCGAGCTGGGCCTGTGCAAGGGCAAAAAGCTCTACGACAAGCGAAACGACGCCGCCGAAAAATCCGCTCGCCGCGAGATTGACCGAAAAATGAAGGAGTACCACGCATGAACAACCCCATCGTCACCATCAGAATGTTCGACGGCGGCGTCATCAAGGCCGAGCTATACCCCGACGTCGCGCCGAATACCGTCAATAACTTCGTGTCCCTCGTTGAGCAGGGCTTCTACAACGGACTCATCTTCCACCGCGTCATCCCCGGCTTCATGATCCAGGGCGGCTGCCCGAAGGGCAACGGCACCGGCGGCCCCGGCTACCAGATCCCCGGCGAGTTCACCGGCAACGGCTTCGAAAACAGCCTCGCCCACACCCGCGGCGTGCTCTCCATGGCCCGGGCGATGGATCCGAACTCGGCCGGCAGCCAGTTCTTCATCATGCACGACGACGCGCCGCATCTCGACGGCCAGTACGCCGCCTTCGGCAAGGTCACCGAGGGCATGGACGTCGTCGACAAAATCGCCGCCACCAAGACCGGCTGGGGCGACAAGCCGCTGACCCCGCAGATCATGCAGAAGGTCACGGTCGACAAGCAGGGCGTCGATTACCCGGCGCCGAAAAAGGCGTAACGCACGCCCGATCGCCGCCGCCCCAAACGGCGCGGCAGCGCAACGGCATACATCCACACGTCTCCCCGGCTCCATGCCGGGCCGGGGAGCGTCATCATCCTCCACCTTCATATTCCCATGGGGCTGCAATGGTTTCGACGGGGGCGTGGGGGCGGGATAAGTTAAAAGCGGGAACTTTTAAAAATTAACTGAGAACGATAATTTCGCTCTGGCCGCCGCTTAAGGCAGGCCCGTCCAGCCCGGGAGCGCTGCGGCCCGGGACCTGGGCGTCGATCAGCAGCCAACGTGCGTGCGCTAAGCTTTGCGCGCACCATGCATCATGAAGCTACCTGACCCGCAAGGCGTGACGGCTTGCCCCGGGAAAGGGAACCGCGCCATCGGCGCAAAATAACCGCCTGCGCCCGGAGAAGGTTCCGCTGAAACACTTTCGGACAGGGGTTCGATTCCCCTCAGCTCCACCAAAAACAGGGACTCAAAAAAGTCCCTGTTTTCCTTTATTCTCAAGGGTTTGCCGGTTTTTGTGTTTCCCCTATTTTCCCGTCATTTCCCGCGAAATTGACACGATTTCCCGCAAATCTTGACACGGAAATTGACACGACTGGACGCGCCGTCTCCATCGGCTCCCGCCTGAGACATGCCAGAGGCTTTTTTATAAAGTCGCCATTGTGGACAATGACGGCGCTTTGACGGCGCTTTCGTGTGCGTCGTTCGCGCACAGTCGGTTTGGTTCGTGGCCTCATCTCAAAAATATGTCAGGACGTTATCACAAAATGCACAAAAAAGCGGCCTTTTCGATACATTTTCCGAAAAGTCCGCTATTTTCAAGGGTTTGCAAATTCGGCATAATTAGTATTATGCCGAATTTCAAAAAGACTGATAACAAGAAGTATTGTTTGCCTTTTTTATCACGTCCTTTTTTTATCGTGTCAAGTTCTCGCCCTTGCTACCACATCATCCGGCCACGCCGACATCCCCCACGGGGGGGACGCTGCCGATCAGAAGGACGCGCCAGACGTGACCGGCCCGCTCGACGTCGCCCTCGTGCATCACGCGTGATCTTCCGGCCCAAAAACAGAACGTCGGGGGAACTCCCCCGACGCTCTCTGTGATTCATCTTTCCAGCATTCGCATGGCCGCTGCGCGTTTACTCTCGAACTCGAACGCGTCGCCGCTGTGCGCCGTGGCGCTGGTTCCCCCACGCTCCCCCTCTCGTTCCCCCTCGCGCTCGCGTTCGCGTTCTTCTTCTATTCGTGTTTGTGATTCTGTTCTGTTGTGTTGCGTCTCGTGCTCCGTCTCCGTTTCCCGTTGGGTTTCTTTTGGGTGCCCACGGGTGCCCACGGGCATCCAGTTTTTGTGAGCAAATCCTGACTTATTGTGCGAAAATCGATGCCCATGGGCAGACTGAGCTTCCGCTATTTAGGCTGAAAAAATTGTACTTCCGGAAAAAGTATGATATA
>CAJOFW010000080.1 GCA_905234005.1 uncultured Oscillospiraceae bacterium | reverse complement strand
AAAACCATCTCTGTGAGGTGTATGATATGTCATTGGAAGCGCTTGACACAATCGCCCTGGCCGAGGAGAAGGCTCGGCAGATACGGGCAGCGGCCGGAACGGAGGCGAAGAAGGCCCTGCAGGAGGCCGAGGACGCCGCCGCCGCGATGCTCGCGCAGGCCAAAGCCGAGGCCGAGGAGGAGAATCGAGAGACGCTCCGGAAGGCCGACGAGAAGGCCAAGGAGGAGGCGGAGACTCTCGCGTCCACGACCCGCAGCCGTGAGGCGGCCATGCGCGCCCGTGCGGAGGGGAAGATGGACGAGGTCGTGAAAAAGCTGGCAGAAAGGATCGTGAACGGCTGAGATGGCCATAGTCAAGATGAAACGGCTCGACGTGATCGTCCTGCGAAGCCAGCGGGATGAACTCATGCACGAGCTGATGCGGCTCGGCTGCGTACAGGTCGACCAGAGGCCGGCGCGGACGCTGTCCGACCCGGACGCGGCGGCGGAGCTGTCGCCGGAGCGCTCGGGTCTGCCGAAGCTCCGCACGCAGCAGAACGAGCTGAACGCGGCGCTCCGTGTTCTGGAGCAGTACGCGCCGCAGAAGAAAAAGCTGCTGTCGGCGCGTCCGATCGTCAGCGAGAGCGATTTTCTGAACGGCGAGGCGCTGGCGGATGACCTTGCGCTGGCGGAGAGGCTGTGCGGCTGGGACGCGCAGATACGCCGTGCCACGGCGGATATCGCCCGCGTCAATACGGAGATCGAATCGCTGAAGCCGTGGGAATCCCTCGATGAGGAGATAAACGGCGCCGGCACAAAGACCTGCGCCATGGCGCTTTTGAGCGCAATCGCCCAGATCGAACCGCAGTCGGTGACGGAGGCGATCGCCTCGGTGACGGACGCCGCCGAGCTGATATTCGTCGCGCAGGATGAAACGCAGCGGTGCTTTGCGGTCATCGCTCTGCGAGAGGAGATGGGCGCTGTCCTGGACGCTGTGCGGGCCATTGGCTGCACACAGGTAACATTCCCGTCCATGACCGGTACGGCACATGAGAACATCCTTCGTCTCCGCGCCGAACGGGCGGATCACGAGGAGACGATCATCGAGCTGACGAAGAAGATAAAGGCAGAGGGAAAACACACGGCCGCCCTGCGGCTATCCGCCGATCGTGTCGCGGCCGAGGTTTTTCGGGCCGAGAACATCGAACGCCTCGCCGGCAACGGCAGCGTCGTGGTGCTCGAGGGCTGGTGCCCGGCGTCGGAGACAGGAAAGCTCACCGGGCTGCTGGCCCGGTTCGACTGCGCGTATGAGCTCAACGACCCGGTGAAGGACGAATACCCGGAGGTGCCCGTCGCCCTGAAGAATACGGCCGTCGTTCGTCCCATGAGTCTCGTGACGGAGATGTACTCCCTGCCCGCATACGACGGCGTCGACCCGAACCCGCTGATGTGGCCGTTTTTCGTGCTGTTCTACGGCATCATGATGGCCGATATGGGCTACGGCATCCTGATGATCCTTGCCTCGATCATCGCGGTGAAGAAGATGCGGCCGAAGGGCGGCGCCGGACACCTCTTACGCCTGCTCGGTATGTGCGGTGTCAGCACGTTCGTCTTCGGCGCCATGACCGGCGGCTTCTTCGGCGACCTGCTGCCCCAGGCCGCGGCCATGCTGAACCCGGCGACGACGTTCACGGCGCTGCCGAGTCTCTTCACGCCGCTGGGCGATATCATGATGATCCTGATCGGTTCGCTGGCGCTCGGCGTCGTGCAGATTTTCACGGGCATGATCATCAGCGTCGTCCACAAGTGCAAAACCGGCGAGGTGTTGAGCGCGCTGTTCGAGGAGGGGGCCTGGTGGTGCATCCTGTTCGGCGCCGTGCTGATGATCCTCGGCTACGCGCCGTGGCTGCTTGTCGCCGGCGGCGTCCTGCTCGCGGTGGGACAGTTCGTGACGGCGAAGAGCCTTGTCGGCGGGCTGACCGGCCTGTTCGGCGCCGTCTACAACGGCGTGACCGGCTATTTCTCCGACATCCTCTCGTACTCCCGGCTGATGGCGCTCATGCTGTCGGGCAGCGTCATCGCGATGGTATTCAACACCCTCGGCGCCATGACGGGCAACGTGTTCGGCTTTATCATCATCGCCATGATCGGCAACGGCCTGAACTTTGCGCTGAACCTGCTCGGCTGCTTCGTGCACGATCTGCGTCTGCAGGTGCTCGAGTTCTTCAGCCGGTTTTATAAGGACGGCGGCAAGCCCTACGAGCCGCTGAATATAGATCCCCAATACGTAGACATTCTCAAGGAGGAAATACATCATGCTTGACCTTATCAGTACTTACGGCGGCGTCGGCATCGCCTTTCTGGGCGCCGCGCTGGCGGTGGGCTTTGCCTGTGCCGGCTCCGGCAAGGGCACCGGCATCGCCGGCGAGTCCGCCGCCGGACTTCTGAGCGAACAGCCCGAATCCTTCGGCAAGTGCCTCGTTCTGCAGGTGCTCCCGGGCACGCAGGGCCTGTACGGACTCGTCGTGTGGTTCATGGCCATGCGGCAGATCGGCCTGATCGGCGGCTCCGGCCTGCTCGATCTGACCGTGGCGCAGGGCATCGCCGTGTTCGGCGCGTGCCTTCCGATGGCGATCGGCGGCTACATCTCCGCCGTGGCGCAGGGCCGCGTCGCCGCCGCCTCCGTCAACCTGATGGCGAAGAACCCCGCGCAGTTCTCGAAGGGCATCATCATGTGCGGCATCGTCGAGTTCTACGCGATCCTGTCCCTGCTGGCGTCCATCCTGATGGTGCTGCAGGCGGTCTGAGCCTATGAACGGACTCGAAAAAATCACCGCCCGCATCGAGGCGGACGCCGAGGCCGAGGCCGAACGCATCGCCGGGGAGGTACGCGCACAGTGCGACGCCATCCGCGCCGAGGGTGAGGCCAAGGCGTCGGAGGTTCGCTGGCGCATGCTGCAGGACGGCGTGAAGGCCGCTGAGGAGCGCACCCGTCGCCTGAACAAGGCGGCGGATATGGAGGCCCGCAAGAGCATCCTGAGCACCAAACAGGAGATCGTCGCCGAGGCTTTCCGGAAAACCGAGGAGAAAATCTGCTCCATGAACGGCGAGCTGTATGTCGCGTTCGTGGCCGGTTACGCCTGCCGCGCCGCCGTGACGGGCAGGGAGGAGATCATCCTGAACGAGACCGACCTTGCGACGTGCGGACAGAAGATCCTCGACCGCGCCAACGCGCTCCTGCCCGGACGCGGGCTGCCCGGTTCGCTCACGCTGTCAGACAGGGCCGGCGATTTTCGCGGCGGTCTCATCCTGCGTGACGGCGACGTGTCCGTCAACTGCACGATCGAGGCGCTGATGGACGAGGCCCGGGAAAATCTCGCGGCCTACGCGGCGGCGGCGCTTTTCTCCTGACGTGAGCCGCGCAGGATAAAACGGCAAGGGGGAAAAGGCTTGTCAAAGATAACTGGTATGGACTACCTCTATCTGTCCGCGTATCTGCGGGCGAAGGAGGCGTCCCTTCTGACCCGTGAGCGGCTCGAGCGCATGGCCGCCGCGTCGGATTTTCGGGAGGCGGCAGGTCTCCTGACCGAGTGCGGCTATCCCGAGCTGGACGGCGCGTCGGACGCGGAGATCGAAGCCGCGTTTGCCGCCCGCCGCGCCTCGCTCATGGACGATATGGAAAAGCTCTGCCCGGAGAAGGCGCTTGTTGACGCGTTCCGGCTGCGCTGGGACTATCACAACGCCAAGGTGCTCGTAAAGGCCGAGGGCGCGTCCGTGTCGGGCGAGGGTCTTCTGTCCGAATGCGGCCGCGTATCCGCCGGAAAGCTGACGGAGGCGTACAATCAGGACGACTGGCGCGCCGTTCCGTCGAGGCTCGCGGAGGCCATTCGCGAGGCGCGCAGGACGCTGGCCCGCACATCGAACCCGCAGCTCACCGATATGGAGCTTGACAAGGCGTATTTCGCGGAGCTTCTGGCGCTTACAGGCACGCTGTCCACCGACTTCTATACGCGGTACGCGAGGATGTGCGTCGACATGGCGAATCTGCGTGCCGTCGTGCGCTGTCTGCGCGGCAAAATGGACGAGGGCGTCCTGCGCGCAGCGCTCATAGACGGCGGCGACGTCCCGACGTCGGCCATCGCCCGCCACGCCTACGGCGAGGGCGTACAGGCCGTTTTCACCGCCCGTGCGCTGCGTGAGGCGGCGGAGCTGGGTCAGGCCGCCGTGGAGGGAAGTCCCCTCGCGGCGTTCGAGCGGGCGTGCGACAACGCGCTGACCCGTTTTCTGGACGAGGCAAAGCGCGTGGCCTTCGGGCCGGAGATCGCCGTGGCGTACATCGCCGCCCTCGAGGGGGAGATCGTCGCGGCGCGGATGGTGCTTCTCGGCAAACGCGGGGGACTCAGCCCCGAGGCGCTGAGAGAAAGGCTGCGTGAGAGCTATGTATAAAATCGCTGTGATCGGCGGCCCGGACACGGTCATCGGCTTCAAGGCGCTCGGCCTCGACATCTTCCCGGCGAGGGAGGAGGACGAGGCGCGGAAGGCGTTCAAGTCGCTGACCCGTCCCGGACAGGACGCCGAGTACGCCATCATCTACATCGAGGAGGGTCTCGCAAAGCCCCTCGCGGCGGATATCGCCCGCTACAAGGACAGTCCCAGCCCCGCCGTCATCCTGATCCCCGGCAAGGACGGCAGCCTCGGCCTCGGATTGTCGGCGCTCCAGTCGGCGGTCGAGCGGGCCGTCGGGGCGAACATTCTCTGAAACCACCCGAAAGAAGGTAAATAACATATGAGCGGAACGATCAGAAAAGTCTCCGGCCCGCTGGTGGTGGCCACCGGGCTTGCCGACGCGAACGTCTCCGACGTCGTACGCGTGGGCAGGCAGCGGCTCATCGGCGAGATCCTGCAGATGAAGGGCGACAGCGCCTCCATCCAGGTCTACGAGGAGACCTCCGGCCTCGGGCCGGGCGCGGTGGTGGAGACCACCGGCATCCCGATGAGCGTGGAGCTTGGGCCGGGACTTCTTACCAATATCTACGACGGCATCCAGCGCCCCCTCACGGAGATCCGTGAGGCGACCGGCGCCACGATCGCCCGCGGCGTGGACGTATCTCCGCTGAACAGAACCGTCCGCTGGCAGTTTGACCCGACGGTGCAGGTCGGCGCGGCGGTGCAGCCCGGCGACGTGCTCGGCACGGTGCAGGAGACGACGGCGATCCTCCATAAGATCATGGTTCCGGTCGGCGTGTCCGGCACGGTTCGCTCCGTCGAGAGCGGCAGCTTCACGGTCGATCAGTGCATCGCCGTCATCGAGGACGAGAGCGGCGAAAAGCATGAGGTCACTATGATGCAGCGCTGGCCCGTCCGCGTGGCCCGTCCTTATCAGCACAAATACGTCCCGAGCCGCCCGATGAACAGCGGCCAGCGCATCATCGACACGCTGTTTCCGATCGCGAAGGGCGGCACGGCGGCCGTTCCCGGCCCGTTCGGCAGCGGCAAGACCGTCGTGCAGCACCAGCTCGCGAAGTGGTCGGACGTGGACATCGTCGTATACATCGGCTGCGGCGAACGCGGCAACGAGATGACCGACGTTCTCATGGAGTTCCCCGAGCTTACCGACCCGCGCTCCGGCGAATCGCTGATGCAGCGCACCGTTCTCATCGCCAATACCTCCGATATGCCGGTCGCCGCCCGTGAGGCGAGCATCTACACCGGTATCACGATCGCGGAGTACTTCCGCGACATGGGCTATGACGTGGCCGTCCTCGCCGACTCCACCTCCCGCTGGGCCGAGGCCCTGCGCGAGATGAGCGGCCGTCTCGAGGAAATGCCCGGCGAGGAGGGCTACCCGGCCTACCTCGCAAGCCGTCTGGCCCAGTACTACGAACGCGCCGGCGTCGTCGAATGCCTTGGCTCCGACGCACGGCAGGGCTCCATCACCGCCATCGGCGCGGTGTCGCCCCCGGGCGGCGATACGTCCGAGCCTGTGTCCCAGGCGACGATGCGTATCGTCAAGGTCTTCTGGGGCCTCGACAGCTCTCTGGCCTACGCCCGTCACTTCCCGGCCATCAACTGGCTGACAAGCTACAGCCTCTACGTCGATACGCTGCGCGAGTGGTACGATAAGCAGTTTCCCGGCTTCATGGAGCTGCGTGAAAAGAGCCTCGCCATTCTCCAGCAGGAGGACACGCTCAACGAGATCGTCAAGCTCGTCGGCCGGGACTCTCTG
>CAJOFW010000079.1 GCA_905234005.1 uncultured Oscillospiraceae bacterium | reverse complement strand
GCCCCTGTCGCGGCCCCCGCTGCCGCGCCCGCCGCCGGTACGACCGTAGCCGCGCCGCTGCCCGGCAACGTGCTGTCGATAAACGTCAACGTCGGCGACGCGGTCAGGGCGGGGCAGGTGCTCCTCATCATCGAGGCCATGAAAATGGAGAACGAGGTCACGGCCCCGGCGGACGGCGTCGTGAAGCAGATCGTCGCCGCGAAGGGCGCGGTCGTCGCCACGGGCGACCCGCTGCTCATCATCTGAGGGCGCGCTATGGAGAACATCATAAGCACCCTGTCCCAGCTCGCACGGACGTCGGGCTTCTACATGCTGGCCGCCGACTGGCGGCAGATCGTGATGATCGTGCTGGCGTGCGGGCTTCTGTATCTGGGCCTCGTGAAGAAATTCGAGCCGCTGCTGCTCGTCGGCATCGCGTTCGGCATGCTGCTCACGAACCTGCCCGGCTCCGAGATGTACCACCCCGAGCTGTGGGACGCGTACATCGCGGGACAGCTTCGCCTGACCGATATCGTCCACGACGGCGGGCTTCTCGACATCCTCTACATCGGCGTGAAATCCGGCGTGTATCCGTCGCTCATCTTCATGGGCGTCGGCGCGATGACGGATTTCGGCCCCCTGCTCGCGAATCCGAAGAGCCTGCTGCTCGGCGCGGCGGCGCAGCTCGGCATATTCGCGGCGTTTCTGATGGCGATCGGCCTGTTCGGGTTCGACCCGAACGTCGCGGCCTCGATCGGCATCATCGGCGGCGCGGACGGCCCGACGGCCATCTGGCTGACGAGCAAGCTCGCGCCGGATTACCTCGCGCCCATCGCGATCGCGGCGTACTCGTATATGGCGCTGATCCCGCTGATCCAGCCGCCCGTCATGCGCCTTCTCACCACGAAGGAGGAGCGCGAGTGCAAAATGGAGCAGCTCCGCCCCGTCACGAAGACGCAGCGCGTCATATTCCCGATCATCGTCACGGTCTTCGTCGTGCTGCTGCTGCCCTCCGTCGCGCCGCTGCTCGGCTGCCTGATGCTCGGCAACCTCTTCAAGGAGTGCGGCCTGACCGACCGCCTGTCCGATACGGCGCAGAACGCCCTGATGAACATCGTCACGATCTTCCTGTCCACGTCCGTCGGCGCGACGGCGGTGTATTACCGCTTCCTGACGCCGCAGACGCTGTTCATCATCGTGCTCGGCCTCATCGCGTTCGAGTTCGCGACCGTCGGCGGTCTGCTGCTCGGCAAGCTCATGTACAAGCTCTCCGGCGGCAGGATCAACCCGCTCATCGGCTCCGCCGGCGTATCCGCCGTGCCGATGGCCGCCCGCGTCTCCCAGAAGGAGGGCCAGCGGGCCAACCCGTCGAATTACCTGCTCATGCACGCCATGGGCCCGAACGTCGCCGGCGTAATCGGCTCCGCCGTAGCCGCCGGCTTCCTCCTCGCCGTCTTCGGCGGGTAAAGCCGTTCGCGGATCGCACCGCCGATCGGTTATCGCCTGCGGGCGTAAACCCCGGGCACACAGCCTCGCTGATAATACCTGTGTCTGTATGCGTAAATTCCGGGCCTGCAACAGACGAGGGCCGCACCCGGTCGGTGCGTAATAAGGTTTCTTTTTGCTACTTTTTCTTTTCCTAAAAGAAAAAGTAGAGCAGAGTAGGGTCGGCGCGTTAAGTGGCGCGGGATGGGAAGTTGCCCGCGCACGAAGGATGACGCGACTGTCATTCGCGGTGCCGAACCCGCTTCCGCTGCCACCGAAGGTCGCCGGATGCTGTCCTCCTTTTGTGGCAATCGTCACGATGGGAGGACTGTTTTTCGTGAAAAAGCTCACCACGCGCACCGTGGTCTATCTCGGCGT
The DNA here is from genome assembly GCA_905234005.1 of uncultured Oscillospiraceae bacterium. Lineage (GTDB taxonomy): Bacteria > Bacillota > Clostridia > Oscillospirales > Oscillospiraceae > CAJOIG01. The sequence continues at coordinate 5,021 of CAJOFW010000079.1, read as the reverse complement.
GCTGACGGCGCTGGAGATCGTGCTGACCCGGTTTCTCTCGATCAACGCCTGGAACATCCGCATCGGCTTCGGCTTTGTGCCGATCGCCGCGGCGGGGATGCTGTTCGGGCCGATCCCGGCGGCGGTCATGGCCGCTCTGGCCGACGTGCTCGGCGCGGTGCTGTTTCCGACGGGGCCGTTCTTTCCCGGCTTCACCGTGACGGCGGCGCTGACCGGCCTGAGCTTCGGCCTGTGCCTTTACAAAAAACGCTCGACGGTACGCGTACTGATCGCCGTGGGCGTGAACCAGCTCGTGCTCGGGCTGCTGGTGAACACATACTGGATATCCGTGCTGTACGGCTCGCCGTTTCTGCCGCTTCTCACGACGCGGCTCATACAGTGCGCCGTGCTCGTGCCGGTGCAGCTCGTCGTCACGCTGCTCATGGGCCGCGCGGCCGATCAATATGGGGGGAGGCTTCCGCTATGACGGAGAAAGAAGCGATCGCCTATCTCGAACGCTATACGTGGAGCAAAACGCGCCTCGGCCTCAAGCGGACGCGCGCGCTTCTGAGCGCTCTGCGCGACCCGCAGAAGCAGCTTCGGTTCATCCACGTCGCCGGGTCGAACGGCAAGGGCAGCACCTGCGCCATGCTCGATTCCATCCTCCGTGCGGCGGGATATAAGACCGGGCTGTATACGTCGCCGTATATCGAGGACTTTCGCGAACGCATCCGCGTAAACGGCGAGATGATCCCCGGCGGCCGCCTCGCGGACATCACCCGCCGCGTCGCCCTGATCGCCGACAATATGCCCGACCACCCGAGCCAGTTCGAGCTTGTGACCGCCGTCGCGATGCAGTATTTCTACGAGGAGCAATGCGACGTCGTCGTGCTCGAGGTCGGCATGGGCGGCGAGCTGGACAGCACCAACGTCATCGACGCCCCCGAGGCCGCCGTCATCACGAACATCGGCCTCGAGCACACCGAATACCTCGGCGACACGGTCGCGGAGATCGCGGCGACGAAGGCCGGCATCATCAAGCCCGGCTGCGCCTGCGTCATGTACGCCCTCGCGCCCGAGGCCGTCGGCGTCATCCGCGAAAAATGCGACGCGCTGGACGTGCCGCTGTACTCCGCCGATTTCGACGCGCTCAAGCCGCTCACGAACGATCTGAGCGGCCAGCGCTTCACCTACCGGGGCAGGAAATACAGCCTGCCGCTGCTCGGCTCGTACCAGCTCCGCAACGCCGCCGTCGTCCTCGAGACCGTGGACGTGCTGCGCCGCCGGGGCTTCGACATCCCCGAGCCGGCCGTCGCCGACGGCCTCAAATCCGTCTCGTGGCCGGCGCGGATGGAGCTTCTGGCCCGGTCTCCGCTCGTGATCCTGGACGGCGGCCACAACCCCCAGTGCGCCGAGGCGCTGACGGAGAGCGTCGCGGAGCTGCTGCCCGGCCGGAAGGCCGTGCTGCTGACCGGCGTGCTCGCGGACAAGGACTACCCCCGCATCATGAAGGCCGTGCTGCCCCTCGCGAGCGAATGCATCTGCGTGACGCCGCCGGGTGACCGGGCGCTGAACGGCTGGGCGCTGACGGCGTTTCTGACCGAGGAATTCGGCGCGGAGGCCGGCTTTGCCGAATCCGTCGAGGAGGGCATCCGCCTCGCCCTGACCGCGGCGGGGGAGGACGGGCTCGTCATCGTGTTCGGCTCGCTGTACCTCGCCGGCGCCGTGCGCGGCGTATTCGACGGCGTCCACCGAGCGTGGCTGCGCCGCACAAAGCTCGCCGCCCGGGAGGAGATGAGCGCCGAGGAGCGATACCTCCACGCCGGCTTCGTCACCGAGGCGATCCGAAACCACCCGGCGTTTGAGAAGGCCCGCACCGTCATGATCTACAGCGCCGTTCGCGGCGAGGTCGACCTCTCCGCGCTCACGGTGCCGGCGGACGGCAGGCGCTTTGCCTATCCCCGCTGCCTCGAGGACGGCGTGATGGAGGCCCGCATTCCGGACGCGCCGGACGCCTTCGTGCCCGGGAAGCTGAGCATCCCGGAGCCGGACCCGGCCCGGTCGCGTGTGATCGACCCGCGTGACATCGACCTTGTGCTCTGTCCGTGCGCCGCGTTCGACGAGAACCGGGGCCGCCTCGGCATGGGCGCCGGGTACTACGACCGCTTCCTGCCCCGCTGCGAGAACGCGGTCGTCGCCGCCGTCGCATACGAGGCGCAGAAGGCGGCAAGCGTGCCCGCCGCCGCCTGGGACGTGAAAATGGACCTCGTCTTCACCGAAAAGACGATCTACCGCCCCCGCAGCCGCCCGGACGGCGGCGCGGACAACGTCGTGGAGATCGGCGAGCTGGGCGACCCCGCCCTCGACGTATACGCCCGTCTCACCGAAAACCAGCTCCGCAGCGGCCACGGGCTCCACGACGAGCTGTTCATCGCCGAGAGTCCGAACGTCATCCACCGCGCCCTCGACGCCGGGTACGAGCCGGTGTCGCTGCTCATGGAGCGGCGTCACATCACCGGTCAGGCGAAGGACGTCGTGGAGCGCTGCGGCGATATCCCGATCTACACCTCGTCGCTCGATGTGCTCAAGCAGCTCACCGGCTTTCCGCTGACGCGGGGCGTTCTCTGCGCGATGAAGCGCAAGCCCCCCCGCACGCCGGAGGAGGTGCTGGAAAACGCCCGGCGCGTCGTCGTGCTCGAGGACGTCGTGAACCCGACAAACCTCGGCGCGATCTTCCGCTCGGCGGCGGCCCTCGGCATGGACGCGGTGCTGCTGACCCCGGCGTGTACCGACCCGCTGTACCGGCGGTGCGTACGCGTGAGCATGGGCACGGTGTTCCAGATCCCGTGGGCATACATCGGCGAAAACGAGGACGACTGGCCGGACAGCGGCCTTGCGCTGCTGCGGGAGCGCGGCTTTGTGACGGCGGCGCTCGCCCTCGACCCGGACGCCGTCCGCGTCGACGATCCCCGCCTCGCGGCGGCGGAGAAGCTCGCCCTCGTCCTCGGCACCGAGGGCGACGGCCTCAAATTCGGCACGGTCGCCGCGTGCGACTACACGGCCCGGATCCCGATGTCCCACGGCGTGGACTCGCTGAACGTCGCCGCCGCCGGCGCCGTCGCGTTCTGGCAGCTCGGCAATCATCCGCCCGCAAATCAAACGCCCACGGAAAATAATGCTTGACAGATGGGTAATTTTGCGATTTAATAGTTTAAACAATTACGACCGCCCGCGAAACGGACGTTTCGCGGGCGGTCTTTCCAGAGGGAGAAACGACCTATGAATCTCGAATTTACGCGCAAGCTGGCCATTCCGATGGAGGTCAAGGAGATGTACCCCCTGACGGCGGCCATGGCCCGGGCGTTTGAGGAGCGCGACGTACAGCTCAAAAACATCATGTCCGGCCGGGACGACCGCTTCCTTCTGATCATCGGCCCGTGCTCGGCGGACAACATCGACAGCGTCCTCGACTACATGACCCGTCTTCGCGCCGTGCAGGAGAAGGTGGCGGACAAGCTCTTCATCGTCCCCCGCTGCTACACGAACAAGCCCCGCACGACCGGCAAGGGCTACAAGGGCATGCTCCACCAGCCCGACCCGGAGCACAAGCCGGATATGTTCAAGGGTCTCATCGCCATTCGCGAGCTGCATATGCGCGTCGTTCAGGAGACGGGCTTCACCTGCGCGGACGAGATGCTCTACACCGAGAACTACAAATACCTCGACGATATCCTCGGCTACGTCGCGGTCGGGGCGCGGAGCGTGGAGAACCAGCAGCACCGGCTCACGTCCAGCGGCATCGAGGTGCCCGTCGGCATGAAGAACCCGACGTCCGGCGACCTGTCCGTCATGATGAACGCGATCACCGCCGCCCAGAGCCGGCACACGTTCATCTACCGCGGCTGGGAGGCGCACTCGCAGGGCAACCCCTACGCCCACGCGATCCTGCGCGGCTACGTGAACAAGCACGGCCAGACGCACCCGAACTACCACTTCGAGGACATCCTGCTGCTGCATCAGCTCTATGAGAAGCAGCCGGAGCTGAAAAACCCCGCCGTCGTCATCGACACGAACCACTCGAACTCCGGCAAGCAGTACATCGAGCAGATCCGCATCGCGAAGGAGATCGTCCACAACCGCAGCCTTCACCCGGCGGTGAAAACGCTCGTGAAGGGACTCATGATCGAGAGCTACATCGAGGACGGCTGCCAGCCCGTCGGCGGCGGCGTGTACGGCCAGTCCATCACCGACCCCTGCCTCGGCTGGGAGAAGAGCGAAAAGCTCATCTACGAGCTGGCGGAAATGATATAATTATCCTGTTCGGCGCCCGCAGGGCGCCGAACAGCGGGTTTGGTCGGCGCGAGGGGCTCGCCCAGGCTCGCCCGGTGGTATTTTTGCCGAAAAGCGCGGTTTCCGGCAAAAATGACTTTGAATCAAAGCGCCTGCGGGCGCAAACTTAAGCAAGGCGGCTGTGTGAAAACCGGCTTTGCAATATGAGCGCGGCTGTGCTATAATGGCACCGCGAGCTTTCTGAGCGGCCGCGGGCACAGGCCGAAAGGCCGTGCGTGAGGAAAGTCCGGGCTCCGCAGGGCAAGGATAACGGGTAACGCCCGCCGATGGCGACATCAGGACAAGTGCAACAGAAACAGACCGCCGCGCCCATGGCGCGGTAAGGGTGGAAAGGCGGTGTAAGAGACCACCCGACGGACTGGCGACAGCCCGCCGCTGTAAACTCTATCCGGAGCAACACCGTGGAGGGGAACAACGACCGGCCCGGTCTCCCCGGGGAGGTGGCTGGAGCGCGCCGGCAACGGCGCGCCTAGATAGATGGCCGCTTTGAACAGGACCCGGCTTACAGGAAAACTCGCATCACAAAAGAGGCAGGCGAACAGCCCGCCTCTTTTTGCTTGCGCCGGGAGGCGATCGGGGCTATAATGGGGGTATATTGGAGGTATTGTCACCATGTCCTTACAGAATTATCTCTCCTCCCTCGCGGGCAGACGCGTCGCGGTGGTCGGGGCCGGCATATCGAACCGGCCGCT
>CAJOFW010000078.1:2193-8478 GCA_905234005.1 uncultured Oscillospiraceae bacterium | reverse complement strand
CGCAGCGCGCCTGTTGTATCATCACAGCGCCTTCTCCATCGTCTTCCCCATTATCGGCGCTGCCGGAAAGCACAGCATGACAATCCTTCCGCGGCCATCCTGATCGCGCCGGAAGGCAAACCGCAATCCTGTCTGACAAGGGGTAACAGTAAAGGAGGGGCTTACTCAGCCCCTCCTCTCGATTGTGGTTGTTAAACGCAGGCGACTTTCTTTCCCGGAAATCTCCCGTCTGCTTCGATGGCGATGCGGACGGGTAAATCGTATACCGGAACCGCACTGTAAGCTTTTAATCGCGTGAGCCGCATCTTTTGCGCGGGCGCGATCACAGATCCTTATACTCGCTGGTGCCCTTCCACTTGCCCGCGTCGAGATCCTCGATCACCCGGTCGTATTTTTTGTCAAGGTCGAACAGGAACAGGCAGACGCAGCCGATCGCGCAGGCGATGATGGGAACCCAGATGTAGGACCATGCCAGCGCCGAGGCGGCGGAGGCGCTCTCGGGAGCGGCGTCGAAGTTGCCGGCGGAGAGTATCCAGCCGAGAGCGGCGGTGCCGAGTCCGGAGCCGACCTTCATCGTGAAGGAGGAGGCGGCGTTGCCCATGCCGATGGCCTGAACATTCGTCAGCCACTGGCCGTAGGTGATGGCGTCCTGAAGGAGACCCCACATCGTGGCGGCGCCGAGGCCGAAGCCGGCGCCCTTGACGGCGTTCGCGATCATCAGGAAGGGGATGCTCGTCCCGGCGGCGGCGGTCAGCAGATAACCGACCACGGAGGCGCCCATGCCGAGCAGAGCGGTCATGCGCTTGCCGAGCTTCTTCATCATGAACGGAGCGGCGAGGAGCATCAGGCCGATCTGGAAGATCTGCACGATGCTGGAGACGGTGCCGAACGCGCCGGCGTTGCCGACCACGTACTGCACATAGTAGAACTGAGAGCCGAACATCGTGCTCATCATGAAGTACAGCACAAACAGGAAGATGACCTCGTAGACCCAGTATTTGTTTTTGACCAGGCTCTTGAGGCTCTCCATGACGGAGGGGCCAGCGTTCTCGCCCGAGGCGGAATCCTGCCGGACGCGCTCCTTGCAGAGCGTGAAGGGGATGAAGCTCACGATGATGAAGCCCACGGCCATGATGACGGCGGCCGCGGTCCAGCCCTTCTGGTAGGCGTACAGCACCTCCTCGCCGCCGCCGTTGACGGCCTGGGCGATGCGGGTGAAGACGTTATTGACCAGCAGCGTGCCGGCGGTGGCCAGCATCATGCGGAAGTTGCCGAGCAGACCGCGCTCGTAGGAGTCGAGCGTCATCAGGCCCTGCAGCGTGGCGTAGGGTACGTTGTAGCCGGTGTAGAACACGGTGGAGACGAGGTTGTAGGTGATGAACGCGTAGACGATCTTGGCGGTCGCGCCGAAGCCCGCCGGGATCGTGAACATCAGCACGGAGCAGATGCCCATCGGGATCGACATGCGGATGAGCCAGGGCAGCGCCTTGCCGCGCTTGCTGTTGGATTTATCGACGATGCGGCCCATGATCAGGTCGGACACGCCGTCGAAGATACGGGAGATGGCGAGAATGCTGCCCGCCGCCGCGGAGGGGATGCCCACCACGCTGACATAGTAGACCAGCAGGAAGGACGAGATCGCGGTGTAGATCAGGTTGCCGCCGAAATCGCCCATGCCGTAGGCGATGCGCTCGAGCATACCGAGCTTGGCGTTTGGGGCCATGGCGGCCAGCTTCGCGGAATCAGTGCTCATGTTCTTTTCCTTTCTGTTTGATTATTTTTTGTCGGTCAAACCTTTTCGGGGAACCAGCCGAGATCCACGCTCTTGGCGAGATCCCAGCAGTCCCAGCCGCGCCAGTTTATGTCGTTGGCGGGGTCGAGAAGCATCTTGTACGTCCAGTAGAAGTAGCCCGCGCCGGTCTCCCACGCGGCGAGCTGCTCGCGGTTGAGCGTCATGTAGATCTTTTTCTTGTCCTCCTCGGACACCGTCGCGGCGTCTCCGAAGTCGATGCCGTTGAGCGTGCTCTGTCCGCCCTTGGTATCGACGCCGACGGCCAGCGAGTTGAAGCCGCACCACTCGCCGCAGACGATGGGAACATACTCCTGCACCTCGGCGAAATCCTTCGCGTACGTCTCGCGGATGTAGTTCACGTAGCCCTCGAGCGTCTGCTCGCAGCCGTAGGCCTCGGCGATCATCAGATACTGGTGCGTGTCGAGCACGACATTGCCCCGGAATTTGTCCCGCGTCAGGAATTCCTTCCAGTCCTTCAGCCGGAACGCGTCGTGAAACACAACCATTTTTCCCTCGCCGAGGCGGGGCTTGATCGCGTCGTAGGCCCGCTCATAGAAGCCGCGCAGAAACTCCATGCTGTTCGGGGCGCTGCCCGCCGCCAGCTCCTTGTCCACGGGCGGGTAACGGTTCTGCACGCCCATGACGCTCCACATCGGCTCGGTGATCGGCTCGTTGAGCGGCTGGATGCCCCAGAGACCGTCACGCCGGCCGTAGCGCTCCGCCAGCCGGCCGAGCAGGTCCACGACGAAATCGACCTCCTCGGGGAGCTGCGACCACTTGCACACGCCGGAGATGCCGCCGTTGTCAAAGCCGTTCTGGCTCATCGGGACCGTGTGCAGGTCGATCAGGATTCGCAGGCCGTATTTCTCCGCCCAGTTGAACGCCTTGTCAAGCTCCTCGATGCAGCCGATGAACGGCGGCCTGTCACCGAAAATGAAATAAGGGATCGGAATGCGGACGGTGTTCAGCCCGATGCGGGCGATCGTCGCGAAATCGCGCTCGGAGATGTACTCGCTGCGGTGAACTTTAATACGCGCCTCATAGGCGTCCCGGGATAGCTGCGTGGGCAGGTAATATTCGTCCTCCGCCGTCGTGCCGTCGAACAGAGCCGGGCTCATCCACTTCTCAAGAACGAGCCAGTTGCCGAGGTTAACGCCCTTGATTTTCTCCATAGAATCTCCTTTCCTTTGTCAGTTTTGCAACCTTATTCTATAAAGATAACCGACCCGGGGGATTCTGTATATCAAATTTGATGATTCTGTATCAAAAATGTTGTATCCGGTGTTTTTCATGAAAAACGTCGATTATTCGACCCGTATTTTGTGCATTATGCTATTTTCTGTTCTGGTGCTGTTCCCGGTACACGCCGGGGGTGACGCCGCTGAAGCGTTTGAACACCTGCCCGTAGTGGCTTTGGGATGCGAAGGCGTAGGTGGAGGCGATCTGCTCGAGCGTGTAGCCGGTGTGCATCAGCAGGTATTCCGAGGCCCTGACCTTTTCCCGGAGGATGTAGGCGGACAGCGTGATCCCCTCCTCCCGCAGAAAGAGCTGTGAGAGGTAGCTCCGCGACAGACCCAGCTCCCCGGCAAGCTCCTCCACGGTAATGCGCCGGTGGAGGCGGTCGTGGACGAGCTGCCTGCATCGGGCCACATAACGGTTCTGGCTTTCGCCGCCCGTCGACTTCTGCACAAGCTCGGTGAAAAACAGCTCCGCCGTCCGGAAGAGCTGAAGGATCTTCGCGGGATCGGACATCTCACTGACTCGCATCGTGTAGGCGTCCGCGACCGAATAGGCGACCTCGGGCAGGACGCCGCCCTCCATCGCGCTGCGGGAGGCCAGCGTGATGATCACGACGGCGAGATTTCGATAGTGCGTCAGCTCGTCCCTGCCGAGCCGCCCGACCTGGCCGGTCTGCGCCTCCGCCCAGCTCCGCCGGAGCGCCTGCGGATTCCCCTCCCGTATGGCCTTCTGCTCGCGCAGCTCCTGCGCGTAGGAGTTGTGCGCGGCGTCGGTCTCCCGGAGCTCGTAGATGATCGAATAGGCGTCCGTGCGCGTCCTCAGCGCGTCGTCCTCGTCGTTCATGAGCTGCGCGACGAGATCCTCACGCGCAAGCGGCATACCGCCCGCGCAGTGAAACAGCAGCAATATGGATTCCATCGCGAAATCCAGCGGGAGATAGCTGATGTGATAGGCGTTCGGACGCCGCAGTCCGTGGCTCTGCGCCACGGCCCGCGAGACAGCGCCGGCGGAGCGCTCGTAGGCAAACGGCCCGAGCAGGACGGTCATACCGTTTCCGTTTTCGCTTCCCTTTTCGTTTCCGTTTCCGTTTTCGCTTCCCTTTTCGTTCCCGTTTCCGTTTTCGTTCCCGTTTCCGTTTTCGTTCCCGCTCCCGCGCTCAGTCTCGCCTCCGACCGGTATCACCGCCCAGACGGCGCTGTCGTGCTCCCGATGAAGCACCGGCCGGTCGGACTGCCGCATGGCGAGAAGCCGCGCCGCAAAGGACTCGTCGCAGACGAGCGGATCCTCCTGATCCTCGGCATAGGCTCCCCGCGTGAGCGGAACGCCGTCCGCGCCGTACAGACGCACGGGCGTATGCAGCATATAGCACAGATGAAGACAGAGCTGTTTGATCGAGAGCATGACGCACCTCCCGCTTTTTTTATAAAGAACGGGAAATAATGATAGACAAATCCCGGAAAACAGGATACCATATTGTTAACGATACCGCAAGAATCGAGGGTGACGTATGATCCAAAATCCGATCCTGCCGGGCTTTCACAGCGACCCGTGCCTGTGCCGACGCGGCGGCGACTACTATATGGCGCTGTCCTCCTTCGAGTGGCTGCCGGGCGTTCCTGTCTACCACTCCCGCGATCTGAAGCACTGGGAGCTTCTGACCCATCTGCTGCGCGACGGGCCGACGCTCTCGCTCCGCGGTCTGCCCTCCGCGAAGGGCGTGTGGGCGCCGTGTCTGACATGGTGCGAGGCGGACGGGCTTTTCTATCTTGTCTACGGCGTGATGCGGTCGATGAACGCGCGGTTTTTCGACATCGACAACTATCTGATCACCGCCCCGCAGATCGACGGGCCGTGGTCGGAGCCGGTCTTCCTGCACGCGGCGGGCTTTGACGCCTCGCTCCTGCACGACGACGACGGCCGAAAGTGGCTCGTGTCGCTCGAATGGGAGACCAGGGACGACCGCCGCAAGCCCGGCGGCGTCTGCCTCGTGGAGTACGACGCCGCGAAAAAGGCGATAGTCGGAACCCCGGAGCGCATTTTCATGGGCGCGACGGAGCGCGGCTGCCTCGAGGGGCCGCACCTGTATCGGAAAAACGGGTACTATTATCTCCTCTGCGCCGAGGGCGGCACGGGGTATTACCACTGCGCCACGCTCTCCCGATCCCGGGATATACACGGCCCCTACGAGCCGTGCCCGCACAACCCGATCCTCACGTCCGTACCGGAAAACCACGACGAGAGCGCCGACACCGACCACCTCAAGCCGCGATACTACAACCCTGACGCGCCGCTGCAGAAGGCCGGACACGGCAGTCTCGTGGAGACGCAGACGGGCGAGGTGTTCATGTCCTACCACTGCGCCCGCCCGTTTGTGCCCGAGCTGTGCTGTACGCTCGGCCGGGAGGCGGGTATCCAGAAGCTTGAATGGACGGAGGAGGGCTGGCTGCGAATGCCCGGCGGCGGAAGCCTCGTCCGGCTCGAGAGCGAGGAGGCGTCGCTGCCCCCGTTCACGGCGGCGGTACTGCCCGGCTTCGACGGCTTCGACGGCCCGACGCTGCGGCCCGACTATTACGCGCCGCGTACGGAGCCGGCGAGCTTTGCCGATCTGACCGCCCGCCCCGGCTGGCTCCGGCTGCGGGGACAGGAGTCTCTCAGCTCCACGAACCGAAAGAGTCTGCTGGCGCGGGTGCCGGGAAGCGTCCACGCCGTCATCACGACGCGGATGGATTTCGCGCCGGCGCTCTACCAGCACAGCGCAGGGCTTGTGTTCTACTACGACGACATGAACTACGTCTGGCTCCGCAAGACCTGGAGCGAGGAACGCTCCTGCGCGGTCATGAGCGTGCAGCAGGTGGAGCGCGGCGTCAAGAACGATCACCGCGCCTGCGAAACGCCGGCTCCGGCCGGGGATGTGTGGCTGCGCCTTTCCATCGACGGGCGGCGTTTCGGCTTCGCGTGGTCGCCGGACGGCGAGGTCTGGACGCCGATCGGCCCGGACTTCGATACCTGGCGGCTGTCGGATGAGCACAGCGGCTACGGCGAGTTCACCGGCGCGGTCTATGGCGTCGCCTGTGTGGACGGGATGCTGCGCCGCCGATGCGCGGATTTTGACTTTCTGAACTGCGATACTTTTTCTTAAAAGAAAAAGTATCAAAAAGAACTTTGTATTCGATCAAAAAGGCAGCGTTCCCAAGGCTTTGCGCCCGGTAACGAGACGAAGCTTTTGATTGGAGAACAGTGTGAGGAGCTATGAA
>CAJOFW010000078.1:0-2019 GCA_905234005.1 uncultured Oscillospiraceae bacterium | reverse complement strand
ACGGCATCGGCGTCATCGTCGGCACGCCGACCTACGCCGTTCCCCACTGGCTCTACAGGCTCGATCCGTCGATGCTGGGCGGCAGTCCCTTCGGCCCGCGGCAGAACATGGACATCACAAACCCGACCTTCCGCTTTTACGCCGAGCGGATCATCCGGGAGCTGGTGTCCCGGACGGCGCCGTATCCGAACGTGATCGGCTTTCAGATCGACAACGAGACAAAGCACTACGGCGTGCACAACGACCGGATCGTGAAGGGCTTCCGGGACTGGCTGCAAAATCGCTTCGGTACGGTCGAGGCGGTGAACGACGCGTATCTTCTCCACCACTGGAGCAACGCGGTATCGTCGTTCGACGAGCTGCCCGATCCCGTCGGCACGGTTCACGGCGGCTACGCCTGCGCGTTTGAGGAATACCGACGGGAGCTTGCGGCGGATTATCTGCGGTGGCAGGCGGATATCGTATCGGCGTACAGACGGGACGATCAGTTCATCACCCACAATTTCGATTACGAGTGGAAGAGCTTCGTCGGCCCCAACCAACAGGGCGGACAGTCGGCGGGTTTGCAGCCGGATATGAACGACTACGAGGCGGCGAAGGCGCTGACGCTGGCGGGTACGGACATCTACTGCCCGCCGTGCGGGGCGCTGACCGGTCAGGAGATCGCGTTCGGCGGCGACCTGATGCGGCCGCTCAAAAAAGCGCCGTATCTGGTGCTCGAAAGCCAGTCGCAGGCGTTCACCGGCTGGCTGCCCTATCCCGGACAGCTCCGCCTCATGGCGCTGTGTCATATCGCCTCCGGCGCCTGCGGGGTGATGTACTGGCCGTGGGCGTCGCTGCACGGCGGCATCGAGAGCTACTGGAAGGGCGTCCTCAGCCACGACGGCGAACCGGGAGAGACCTACGCGGAGATCGCGGCGACCGGTGAGGCGCTGCCGAAAATCGCCGCCGCCCTCGGTGACGCCGTCGACGACGGGGTCGGGCGCAGCCGTATCGCGATGATCGTAAGCCCCGAGTCGCTGCACGCGCTGCGGCGGTTTCCGATCGATCAGGATTTGAGCTACAACGAGGTGGTTCTCGCGTTTCACCGCGCTCTCTACGAGCTGAATGTGCCGTGCGACGTGCTGTACGACCGCGAGACGGACTGGAGCGGGTACGACCTCTTGATTTTCCCGGCGTACTACTGTGCCTCCGACGAGATCGTCCGGCGTGTGCGTGCGTTTGTACGGGACGGCGGCAGCGTTTTCGCGGGCTTTCGCAGCTTCTTCGCGGACGAAAACGCCTGCATCCGCCACGATCGCCAGCCCCACGGTCTGACAGACGTCTTCGGGATGCACTACGACCGCTTCACCCGCAATGCCGATCACACCTGGATGGAGCTTCTGGAGACAGACGCGGCGGAGGCGCTGGAGACATACGACGACCCGCACTGGCCGGGCTATGCCTCGTTTACCCGCAACCGGTTCGGCTTGGGCCACGCCTGGTACGCGGGCTGCACGACGGACAAAGAGCGCCTGCAATCGCAGCTTCTGCGCGCCTGCGAGGCGGCGGGAATTCCGATCCCGTCCGTGCGGTTTCCGATCGTCCGCCGCGAACGCGGGGAACTCTGCTTCTATCTGAATTTCTCCGACGGGGAGGCAAGCTTCCGCCTGCCGTCCGCCGGCGTCGACGTCCTGACCGGCCGCGGGTACGACCGGGGCGAGACCGTCGCCCTCGCCGCGTGGGACGCCGTCGCGCTGCGGCCTGCGAATATATAACAAACATTCTTCCGCCCCTTGTTCCTCCGGCGGAGAGACACTGTACGAAACCGGGAAAACCGCTGCGGCGCGGTTTTCCCGGTTTCGTCAGCCTTCGGCCGTTTTCCGTCAGCCGTCAGAAGCACCCGTATCACCGGGGCATCCGGTTCAAAAATGGGTTCCCCCAGGGTATCTGCGGGTGCTTGACCCGTCCGCGTGCTCAACCGGCGGCTCCATGAGTTTCTGCACCGCCTTATAATGCGCATTCTGATTTCGTTCTTCC
>CAJOFW010000077.1:6316-7841 GCA_905234005.1 uncultured Oscillospiraceae bacterium | reverse complement strand
GGTGTGCTGCCACGTCTCGAACGTGTTCGGCGCGACAGCGCCCCTCGACCGGATCGCGGCGATGTGCCGTGCCTCGGGCGTGCCCCTCATCGTGGACGCGTCGCAGTCGGCGGGCAGCGTACCGCTCGACTTCGACGGCCTCGGCGCCGCGTTCGCGGCCATGCCGGGGCACAAGGGTCTGCTCGGGCCGCAGGGGACGGGCGTGCTGCTCGTCGGCGGGGACGCGGCTCCGTCGCCGCTGCTGCTCGGCGGCACCGGCTCCGAGAGCGAGCTGCCGGTCATGCCGCCGTACCTGCCCGACCGGCTCGAGGCGGGCACGCCCAATATGCCCGGCGTCGCCGGTCTTCTCGAGGGCGTGCGCTGGGTGCGGCGGCACGGCACGGCGTCCGTTCTGCGCCATGAGACGCGTCTGCGGACGCTGGCCGCGGCGCTGCTCTCGGGTCACGACGGGCTTGAAGTCTTCGCCGCCCCGGACGGGGCCTGGCAGAGCGGGGTGCTGTCCGTGCGGCCGGCCGCCGTCGACTGCGAGGAGGCGGCGCGAAGGCTTGCCCGGCGCGGCATCGCGGTGCGGGCTGGCCTGCACTGCGCGCCGCTGGCCCACCGCACGGCGGGCACGCTCGACACCGGCACCGTCCGCCTGAGCTTTTCGCCGTTCACGACGGAGCGGGAGGTCCGTGCGGCCTGCGCCGCGATTTTGCGTCTGCTCAAATAAAAATTTCGCCGCGCGCAGGTTCGCTTTCTGTTGCTATCCTGCGTGCGGTGTAGTATAATACTATGTTGACCAGGTTTGTGTAATGGGGACAGTATATGGATAATTTACTGAACAGACTTTCCGACGCGCTGAAGTATCTCGGCACGATGGGGTGGAGCGATCTTGTCGACATCGCCATCGTCGCCTTCGTCATATACGAGCTTATCCGGTGACGAAGGTGGCAAACGGCATCCTGCTGCTCATCGTCGCGACGTGGCTGTCCAGCTCGCTGAACCTCATGGTGACGAGCTTTCTGATGCGTCAGGTCATTGAGATCGGCATTCTCGCCGTGATTGTGCTGTTCCAGCCTGAGATACGCCGCGCCCTTGAGAAGGTCGGCTCGAGCCAGCTCTTCTCCCTGCTCGGCGAGGAGTGGGGCGGACAGGCCATCGACAACGTCATCAACCAGACCGTCTACGCCTGTGAGGACATGGCCCGGACGCGAACCGGCGCTCTCATCGTATTTGAGCGCGACAACCGCCTGAACGAGGCCCTGGCCTCGGGCACGCCGGTCGACGCCTATGTGACGACGGAGCTTCTCAAAAACATCTTCTACGACAAATCCCCGCTGCACGACGGCGCGGTCATCATCAAGGAGGGCCGTCTCGCGGCGGCGGGCTGTATGCTCCCGCTCTCGACGAACGCGAGTCTGAGCCGCGACCTCGGCATGCGCCACCGCGCCGGCATCGGCATGAGCGAGCAGTCGGACGCCCTCGTCGTCATCGTCTCGGAGGAGACGGGCGGCATCAGCGTCGCCTCGGACGGCATGCTCAA
>CAJOFW010000077.1:0-6293 GCA_905234005.1 uncultured Oscillospiraceae bacterium | reverse complement strand
GGAGCTTCTGCCGCTGGAGGAGGGACGCCGTCCCGGCCTGCGCGAGCGCCTGAAAAACAGGAAAGGGAAAAACCATGCAGAAGAAGACCGAGAAGACGACAGCCCTTAAGCGCCTGATGGACAGCCGCCTGCTGTGGGCGGTCGTGTCCGTGCTGCTCTCGCTTCTCATCTGGATATACTACGGCGAGAACTACGGCACCGAGATCACGCAGACGTTCTCCGGCGTGGAGGTCACCTACGTCGGCGAGGAGGCCATGCGTGAGTCGCAGAACCTCATCGTCTCGAACGAGGAGACGACCAGCGTCACGGTGACGCTGACCGGCAGCCGCCGGGATATCGCCCGTCTCTCGGCCGAGGAGCTGCGGGCCGTCGTGAACCTCTCCGCGGTCACGAGCGCCGGCTACCGCACGATGGCCTATACGATCACCTACCCGTCCGGCGTGAACAGCGCCTCCATCCGCGAGGATTTGAAGACCCCGCAGACCGTCGGCCTGCAGATCAGCAAGGTCGCCACCCGCGTCAAGGACGTGTGCGGCCGCTTTGAGGGCACGCTCCAGGAGGGGTATGTCCTCGACTCCGCCGGCATCGGCTTCGAGCCGGAGTACATCACCCTCATCGGGCCGGAGGAGGAGCTGGATGAGATCGAATGCGCCTACGTCATCGTAGACCGGGAGGACGTCTCCGCCTCCTTCACGGCGAAGGCAAACTACAACCTCGTCGACGCGGAGGGGGAGATCCTCGCCTTCGACGACGTGACGGCGGACGTCGAGACCGTCGACGTCACGGTTCCGGTCAACAAGACAAAAGAGGTCGGGCTGGATGTGAACCTCGTCTACGGCGGCGGCGTCGGGGAGGACAACGTCATCCGCGAGATCGAGCCGTCCACGATCACGATCGCCGGCGACGCGGCGACGATCGACGCCGTGAACACGCTGTACCTCGCGACGATCGACCTGTCCGATTACCTCGCCTTCCCGGCGACGGACTACACGATCGTCCTGCCGAACGACACGGACAACCTCTCCGGCGTCACGACCGCGACCGTGCGGCTGACGTTCACCGGCCTTGAGACCGAGCTGTACACGGTCACAAACCTCGAATACACCGGCCTCGAGGACGGGTACGACGCGAACGTCATGGTCGACTCCGTCGTCGTGACGATCCGCGCCCCGGAGGGCGTCATCGACCAGATCAGCCCGAACAACATCCGCATCGTCGCCGACCTCACCGGCGTGACGACGACAACTCGCGCCCCCACGACCGTCTATGTCGACGGCTTCGCGGAGGCGGGGGCGGTCGGCGACTATCCGCTGTACGTCCGCGTCTCCCCGCACGTCGGGACGGCGTCGGCCGGCAGACTGGAGGCGGGCACATGACGCAGAACGGCGTTGTGACAAAGCTTCTGGACGGCGGCAGGGCCGAGGTGGCCGTGGAACGCGGCACGGCCTGCGGCGGCTGCGGCGGCGGCTGCGAGACGTGCGTCTACGCAAGCCGCCTCACGGTCGACGCGGAGAACGCGGTCTTTGCCCGGCCCGGCGACCGCGTCGTCCTCGAGAGCGGCTCGGGCGGCGTGCTCGGGGCGGCGCTGCTCGTGTATATGCTGCCCGTGGCAACGTTTTTCGCCGGCTACGCGGTCGGCGCGGCGCTGCGCCTTCCGCAGGGGCCGTGCGTTCTGACGAGCCTTGCGGGGCTTGCCGTCGGCGTCGTCCTCACGGCGGTCATCGGGCGGCGGAAACAGGCCCCGCGCTTTCGCATCACCGGGTTTCAGCGCTGATGTACGGCTACGTCCGCCCGGAGAGGGGCGAGCTGCGGGTGCGGGAGTACGAGCGGTTTCGCGGCGTGTACTGCGGCCTGTGCCACACGCTGGCGGCCCGGTACGGCCCGGCGCTGCGCTTCGCGGTGAACTACGACTTCACGTTCCTCGCGATGCTGCTCGCGGGGCCGGATGAGCCGGAGCCGTGTGCGCGGCGGTGCCCGTACAGGCCGACGCGGAAAACCGTGTGCCCCGGCCCGTCCCCGGCCATGGACGCGGCGGCGGACTACACCGTCGTCCTCGCGTACTGGAAGCTGCGGGACGGCGCGGCGGACGGGCGCTTTTTCCCGGCCCTCGGCTCACGCCTTCTCGCGGCGGCGATCGGGCCGGCGTACCGGAAGGCCGCGTCCCGCCGCCCGGCCTTCGCCCGGGAGACGGAGCGAAGCCTCGCCGCCCTCGCCGCCCTCGAAAGGGAGAAATGCGCAAGCCTCGACGCGGCGGCGGACACGTTCGCCCGCATCCTCGCGGCGGCGGCGGAGAGCGCCGGGAACGGGCCGCGTCCCGAAGCCGGGGACAGCGCCGGCGATCCGCCGCGTGTCCGCGCCGTGCGGGAGCTTCTGTATCACCTCGGCCGCGTCGTCTACGTGCTCGACGCGGCGGACGACCTCGCGTCCGACACGGCGGCCGACGCCTACAACCCCCTGCGCTATCGCTTCGACACGGAGGACGGCAGGCTCTCGCCGGAGGACGAGGCGGGCCTTCGCGTCACGCTCTCGCACTCGCACAACAGCATCATATCGGCGTTTCAGCTTCTGGACGGGACGCCGTATACGGCCATACTGGAAAACATCATCTATCTCGGCCTCCCCGCCGCCGCGCAGGCGGTATTCTCCGGCACATGGCGGGCCGGACGGAGACCGGGAAGGGAAGAACGGAGCAGACTATGAACGATCCCTACAGCGTACTGGGCGTGTCCCCCTCGGCCAGCGACGACGAGGTCAAGAAGGCGTATCGCGAGCTGGCGCGGAAGTATCACCCGGATAACTACCACGACAACCCCCTCGCCGACCTCGCCTCCGAGAAGATGAAGGAGATCAACGAGGCCTACGACTCCATCACGAAAAGCCGCGAGGGCGGCGGCTACGGCGGTCAGTCCTACGGCGGCGGCCAGTCCTACGGCGGCGGCCAGTCCTACGGCGGCGCCTACGGCGGCGGCGCGTACCAGAGCCAGAGCCAGAGCCGGCAGCAGGGCTACACAGGCCCCCGGGGCGGCGGCGCGAACGCGACTTACGCGATGATCCGCAACCACATCAACATGAACAACCTCTCCCAGGCCGAGGCGATGCTGAACACCATCCCGACGCACGACGCGGAGTGGCACTACCTGATGGGCAGCGTCTACTGGCGGCGCGGCTGGATGGACGAGGCGGCCCGCTGCTTCCGCACGGCGGCGACGATGGAGCCGGGCAACATCGAATACCGCAACGCGGTGCAGTATATGAACCGGGGCGGACAGGCGTACCGTCCCTCCGGCATGAACACGGGCAGCATGACGAACGCCGATATCTGTACGATCTGCCAGACCATCTACTGCGCCGACTGCTGCTGCGAGATGATGGGCGGCGACCTCATCCGCTGCTGCTGATACGCCGCCGCTTTCATCCGCTGTTATGCGTGACAGAACGAAAAAGCTTGCGCGGTGCGCCCTGCTCGCGGCGGCGGGGGACGTGCTGCTGCTGATCGCCCGGCTCGTACCGGCCGGGCGGCTGGGGCTTCTCGCCGCCGCCGGCTTTCCCGTGTGCGCGGCGCTGATGCTGTACGGCGCCGGCCCGGCGTGGGCCGTGTTCGCCGTGACCGCGGCGATCGGCCTTCTTCTGATGAACGGCGCGTCGTCCGTCGGCTACGCGGCGTTTTTCGGATATTATCCGATCCTCAAGAGCCTCCTTGAACGGCTGCGCGGACGGGCCGTCGTCCCGTACGGGGCGAAGCTTGCGCTGTACACCGCCGTGTTCGCGGCGTACTGGCTCGCGGGCAGGGCGCTGTTCGAGGGGGCGTACAGCGCCCTGCCGTGGTTCGCGGTCTACGCGATCGGCGCGGCGGCGTTTTTCGTATACGACCGGGTATATTCCCTCGTCATACGGTTCTATATCGACAAAATCGCGAGGTATATTGCATGATCAAAAGCATGACCGGCTACGGCGGCGCGAAGGGGGAGCACGGCGGCGTCGCCGTCACGGCGGAGCTGAAGAGCGTCAACAACCGCCACCTTGACGCGTCCGTCCGTATGCCGAAGAGCTGTCTCTTCGCCGAGGAGAGCGTGCGAAACGCCGTGAAGGAGCACATCAGCCGGGGCAAGGTGGACGTGTTCATCACCGTGGACACCTCCCACGCCGACGCGGTGACGATCGCCGTGAACGAGCCGCTGGCGGCGGCGTATGTCAGGGCGGCGCAGGAGCTGTTCGACCGCTTCGGCGTGCCGAACGACATGACCGCCGCGACGCTTCTGCGCATGCCCGAGGTCATCGCCACCGAACGAGCCGACGCCGACCGGGACGCGGTGCTCGAGGCGATCGGCCTTGTTTTCGGCGAGGCGCTCGCGCAGTTCGACGGGATGCGAGCGCGGGAGGGCGATAAGCTGTACGCGGACATCCTCTCAAAGCTCGACGCCATCGAGACGATGGCGGGCCGGGTGGAGGCCCGTTCGCCGGAGACCGTACGCGAATACCGCGAAAAGCTCCTTGCGCGCATGAACGAGGTGCTCGGCGAGGCCGGGGTGGACGAGGCACGCGTACTGCAGGAGGCCGCGATCTACGCCGACAAGGTCGCCGTGGACGAGGAGACGGTGCGCCTTCGCTCCCATATCGCGCAGTTCCGGCTCATGCTCGAGGGCGGCTCCCCCGTCGGACGAAGGCTCGATTTTCTCGTGCAGGAGATGAACCGGGAGATCAACACGACCGGCTCCAAATGCGTCGACGGCGAGATCGCGAACACGGTCATCGCCATGAAGGCGGAGCTGGAGAAGATCCGTGAGCAGATCCAGAACATCGAGTGACGGGAGGGCGCGGCGTTGAAGCTCATCAGCATCGGCTTCGGCAGCTACATCGCGCCGTCGCGTGTGATCGCGGCGGCCGACCCGGAGTCGAACCCCATCAAACGCGTCGTCACCTACGCCCGCGACAACGGAAAGCTCGTCGACGCGACCTACGGCCGCAAGACGAAAACCGTCCTCATCATGGACAGCGGCCACGTCATCCTCTGCCCGCTCACGCCGGAGACGGTGGCCCAGCGCATGGAGGAAAAACCGGAGGCCGCGTCCCGTGACGAATCAACATGACGAGCAACAGTCACCATGACGAATAAAAGAGGTGCGTCCCATGACGAATAAAAAAGGCGTGCTTGTCATCGTGTCCGGCCCCGCCGGAACGGGCAAGGGCACGGTCATCGGCCGCGTCGGCGAGCTGCGCGGCGATCTGCGCTATTCCGTCTCCGCGACGACGCGTGCGCCGCGTCCCGGCGAGACGGACGGCGTGAACTACTACTTCAAGACCCGCGAGGAATTCGAGACCATGATCGGGGCGGGGGCGTTTCTGGAGTACGCGGAGTACGTCGGAAACCTCTACGGCACGCCGGCCGGGCCGGTGGACGAGAGCCTTTCCGCCGGCCTGAACGTCATCCTCGAGATCGAGGTGCAGGGCGCGGCGCAGGTCATGGCCCGCCGTCCCGACGCGGTCAGCGTGTTTCTCGCGCCGCCGAGCCTTGCGGAGCTGGAGAGCCGTCTGCGCGGCCGCGGCACCGAGGACGACGCGACGATCCGCCGCCGCCTCGACACCGCCCGGGGCGAGCTTGCCCTCGCGAAAGGCTACCAGTATATCATCGTAAACGACGACGTGGAGACCGCCGCGCGCGAGCTGGACGCCGTCATCACCGCCGGCAGATGCCGGAGTATGTATTATCCGGAAGGAGAGAACCTGTTATGATGCTCTATCCCCCTGTCGCCGATCTCGTGAACAAGGTCGGCAGCAGCTACGCGCTCGTGAATCTCGTGGCCAAGCGTGCCCGCGTCATCGCCGCCGACGCGGAGGACAGCGGCGTCCCCCTGACGAAGAAGGCCGTGTCCGCCGCCATCGAGGAGGTCTATACCGGCAAGCTCACGATCAGCGAGCGTCCGGCGGAGCCGGAGCCTCTCACGGTTCCCGGGCACGCCGAAAGCCCCGAATACCCCGCCGCTGACGCCGCCGGCGAAGCTGACGCCGCCGCCGAAGCCGCCGCCGCCGCCGAAGCCGCCGCCGACGAAGCTTCCGCCGCCGGGGAGCCTGTTCTGACGATTGAGGACGGGGACAACGCCTGACCCGGCCCTCGCGGCATCCGCCCGGACGGCGCGCGTCGCGGTCGCGGGCGTGACGTACTGGGTCGACAAGCCCTACACCTACGCGGTGCCGGAGGCGTTCGCGGAGCGGGTGAGGCCCGGCGTTCGCGTCGTCGTGCCGTTCGGCGGCAGCCGCCCGCGTGAGGGCGTCGTGCTCGCCCTCGGCGGCGAGAC
>CAJOFW010000076.1 GCA_905234005.1 uncultured Oscillospiraceae bacterium | reverse complement strand
GTCCCCGCCGCACCGGTTAAGGGCAAGGTCGATCTGCTCCATCGCGACGGAGTAGAGATCGCGCAGCGCCTCCTCGTCCGACGTATCGCGCAGATACTCCTCGAGCGCCACCGGGAACATCAGGGCGTAGTCAAACAGATACGTGTCGTCGGCGGCGGGTTCCGGCCTCGTGAACAGGCAGGCGCTCACGCGGCCGTCCGGAAACCGTGTCCCGGCGAACAGGTACAAGCAGCGCTTGACAAGATCGAACCGCCGGAACGACACGCTGTTTGTGAGCGCCTGCAGGCGCAGATCACCCATCCACAGCCGCCGGTCACGCTTGGGGCCGTCCTCGAATACGTCCTGCATACAGTCGGCGAGGGTGCGCAGGCTCACGGCGCGGATGCGGTCGAGCATGTCGTCGCCGCTTTGAAGCGGCGTGAGCGCCGTCATATCCGCCGAGGTCTCCGTCACGCACACGGCGTCGTCGACGACGAGGCGGTATTTCGGCGAGGTGTCTATGACCGTCAGGCGGACGTACCGGAACGCGTACCGTCTCGGCAGCTCGAGGCGGCAGGGCAGCTCGTCCGCGCTGACGATCTCCTCCTGGATCCAGCCCCGGGCAAGCCAGCCGTCGTAGCGCTCGGGATCCTCGTCCAGCTCGTCCGCCGTCTCGGCGAGGAATACGCGCAGCCGCGCCGGCGCGTCCGGGTGGCTGCCCTCGTGCGACAGCGAGAGCGTGAGACGGCCCACGATGTGTGTGCCGAAATCTAAAACGACCTCCTCCCCCCTGTCCAGCGGCCGCGTGGGCAGGCCGGAGGGCGGTTTGACCGTCCCGTGCCGGAGCGCCGGCGCCAGCGCCGCAGCCCTGGCCAGAAGGCGTTCGTCGTTCCGGGGCCGAAAATCCTTTATGATCGAGATAAGAGCCATGGTTCCAGCTTCCTTTACCGATAATCCGCTACCAATATACCGCGAAAGACGCCGGTTCGCAACGCCATTTCAGGCAGAATGTGAAAAAATCTGCGACTGTTTTCGTCCGAGGGATGGAAATTTCTCTGCTTTTGTGCTACCTTTGGGGTAAACCGTTTCCCCGTCCCGTGTCCTGACCGTCCCGCCATCCCGCACCGACAAGGAGGTGTCATCCGATGCGCACCGAGAACGCCCACTGGCTCTGGTACCCCGGGGATTTCGAGCGCTATCACGCGCTGAAGCAGAACTTTTCCCGCGTGGAACGCGGCGTGGGCTGGCCCGCCTTCTGGAAGAGCGAGGGCTTTCGCCAGCGCGTCGTGTTCCGGCGCAGCTATACGCTCACGGCGGATGCCGTATTCACGGTTCATGCCGTCACGGGCGCGGTCGGCTATGTGCAGCTCGACGGCGGGAAGCACCCCTTCGGCTCGCCCGTCCCCTGCCCCGCCGGAACACACCGTGTGGACGTTCACATCGGCTGCGTGAGCTGTGTTCCGTCAATCTTCATCGAGGGCGATATCATCCGCTCGGACGGCGGCTGGCTCGTGGAGGATTACGACGCAGACCCCGTCCCCGCGGCGTACAACCGCTATTTTGCGGATCCCGGCCGCGACCCGTCCGACTGGGCGTACACGGAGAGGGTTTACGAGCCTGTATCCGTCGAAGCGGTGAACGGCGGCGTGCTGTGGAGCTTTGAGACCGAGCTGACGGCGGCGCTCGAGGTCGTCGGCGACGGCACGCCGACGGTGTATCTCGGCGAATCCCGGGCGGAGGCGCTTGATCCCGTCGGGTGCTATGATCGCTGCGCGCCCGATCCCGTGACGCGCCGCTGCCCCCGGCAGGCGCTGCGATACGCGTTCATCCCGGACTGCGCCGTCGGGGACTACGCCGTCCGGGCGATCCACCAGTACGTCGACATCCCCGTGATCGCGCAATTTGAGAGCGACGACGCGGAGCTGAACCGCATATTCGCGGTCGCGGCGCACACGTTCTCCCTGTGCTGCGGGGCGTTCATGCTCGACGGTATCAAGCGTGACAAATGGATATGGGGCGGCGACGCGTACCAGAGCCTGTTTGTGAACCGCTATCTGACGGCGGACGCGGCGCTGGAGCGGCGCACGCTGATCGCCCTCAGTCCGTCCGAGCCGGTGCGCACGCACGTCAATACGATCGTCGACTACTCGCTGCTGTGGCTGCTCTCCGTGGAGGCACACTGTGACAGCTATGGCGACGCGTCGTTCGCACGGTCGATGTGGCCGTCCATGCGCGGACTCATGGCGCTGTGCCTCTCGCAGCGGGATGAGCGCGGCTTTATCGTGGGCCGGGAACGGGACTGGGTGTTCGTCGACTGGGCCGATTTTGACCGGGACGGCCCGCTCTGCGCCGAGCAGATGCTTCTCGCCGAGAGCCTTCGCGTCATGGCCCGCTTCGCCCCGGACAGCGAGCGGACGGCATACGAGCGCGCCCGTGCGGCGCTTCTCACCGCCATTGAGACGCACTACTGGGACGAGGAGAAGGGCGCGTACATCGACGCCTTCACCTCCGGCCGCCGGAACGTCACACGCCACGCCAACATTTTCGCGATCCTGTTCGGCATCGCGGACGATGACCGCTGCCGGAGGCTTGTCGATACCGTGCTGCACAACGACGACGTGCCCGCGATCACAACGCCGTATTTCCGCTTTTTCGAGCTGGAGGCCCTGTGCCGTCTGGGATATCTCGACGAGGTGATGGCCGCGCTCCGCTCGTACTGGGGCGGCATGCTGCGCCTCGGGGCCGTGACGTTCTGGGAGGAATATGACCCCGCAAAGCCGCTCGAGGAGCAGTACGAAATGTACGGCGACCCGTTCGGCAAGTCGCTTTGCCACGCATGGGCGGCAAGCCCGATCTATCTGCTCGCCCGGTATTTTGTGGGGGTGCGGCCCCTCGTGCCCGGCGGCGCGGAATACGAGGTAAAGCCGCAGACGCGGTTTTTCCGCACGCTCGACTGCGTGTTTCCGATGGGCGGGCGGCGTGTCCGCGTCCGGCTGCGGGACGGCGCTCTGACGGTGGAGGACGCAGGCCCCATTCACGCCACGGAGCAGTCCGACCTCCGGCCCGCCAGTCATGATGAAGCGAGGTGAAGGACTATGATCCGCATCGCCCTTGTGGAGGACGACGAGGAATACCGCCGCGAGCTTCTCGGCTATCTCGAGCGCTATGAGAAGGAGAGCGGCCAGCGGTTTTCGGTCGCCGTCTTTACCGACGGCGACGAGATCACCGACGGCTACGCCGCGAACTATGACCTGATCCTCATGGACATCGCCATGCGTTTCATGGACGGCATGACCGCCGCCGAACGCATACGCGCCCTGGACAGCGAGGTCGTCATCATCTTCATCACCAACACGCCGCAGTATGTCATGCGGGGCTACGCCGTGGACGCGCTCGACTACGTGCTGAAGCCCGTGAGCTATTACGCCTTCTCCCAGCGCATAGACCGCGCCATCGGCCGCATGTCGAACCGCCGCCGTCGATACATCACCGTACCCATTCGAGGCGGCATCCAAAAGCTTGACGTGGCGAAAATCCGCTACGTGGAGGTCTGCGACCACGAGCTTATATACCACACGGACGCCGGCAGCGTGTTCTCACGAGGCTCTCTGGCCGAGGCGGAGGACGCGCTCGGCACGGCGCATTTCTTCCGCTGCGGCAAGGCGTATCTTGTGAACCTCGAGTATGTCGACAGCGTGCAGGGCGCCGAGCTTCTGCTGGACGGGGAGCGCGTTCAGGTCAGCCGTACCCGCAAAAAGGCCCTTCTCGACGCCCTGAACGACTACATGAACGAGGTGAGCAAATGACCGCCGCCGATCTCGGCCACACGCCGGGGCTGTATTACGCGCTCTCGTACTGGCTGAGCCTGTCGGTGTTTCTCGCGGTCACGAGGCGGCGCTTCGCGCTCGGAAGGACGGCGGCGATCTCCGCGCTGTTTTTTCTCGCGCTCGCGGCGTTCATGCATCTCACGGACGGCGTCGGCTCGTGGCTGTTCGTCCTCTGTATGCTTGTGATTTTCGGGATACAGTTTCTCGCGTTCCTGTATCTGTCCGGGTTCGGCTGGCGCAAGGCGCTGTACTTCTCCATGCGTATATTCATCCTCGGCGAATTTGCCGCCTCGTTCGAGTGGCAGATGTACTACTACGGCGTGACAAGCCTCGGCATGCCGATGAACGCGGCGACAGGTCTTCTCTTTTTAGTCGGCATCCACGCGCTCGTGTACGGCGTCGTGTTCGCGATGGAGCGCCACTACCGGGAACAGAACGGGGAGCTGACGCTGTCGGGCCGGGAGCTTGCGGTCGTGATGCTGCTGGGATTTCTGATCTTCCTGCTGTCCAATCTCAGCTTCGCCTCGGCGAATACGCCGTTTTCCGGGCGGTATGAGCGCGATATATTCGCGATTCGGACGCTCGCCGACCTCTGCGGCGTGGGGCTGATGCTGGCGTATCACATCCAGCTCTGTGAGATGCACGCAAGGCTCGAGAGGGAGTATCTGCGCAAGCTTCTGCATATGCAGAAGGAGAGCTACCGCGTATCCACCGAGAGCGTGGAGCTTATAAACCGCAAATACCACGACCTCAAGCACCACATCCGCATATTGCGTTCCGAGCTTGGAAGCGAGGACAAGCTGCGGTATCTCGATGAGCTGGAGCGGGATATCCGCAGCTACGAGGCGCAGAACAAGACCGGCAACAAGGTCCTCGACACGCTCCTGACGGCCAAATCTCTGACCTGTCAGGATCTCGGCATCACCGTCACCTGCGTCGCGGACGGCAAGGAGCTGGACTTCATGAAGCCGACGGATCTCTCCGTCCTGTTCGGCAACGCCCTCGACAACGCCATCGAGAGCGTGGAGAAGATCGCCGATCCGGATAAGCGGCTCATCCACATCTCCGTCTCCCGCCGGAAGGCCTTCGTCCGCATCCGGGTGGAGAACTGCTGCGAGGAGGAGGTTCGTTTCGAGGCGGGACTGCCCGCCACCCGGAAGGACGCCCGTTATCACGGCTATGGCATGAAAAGCATCCGCAGCATCGTGGAGAAATACGAGGGCTCCATGACCGTCAAGATACAGAACGGCTGGTTTGAGCTTCGCGTGCTCCTCCCCCTGCCCGGGCCGGTCGAAGACGACGGCGTTTCGGCAGAAGCGGCAGAATGACCGCCGGGTTTTATCGCCGGGTTTTATCGCCGGATTTGATCGCCGAACTGCTTTCGGCAGCAAAACCATACAACAAAATACATCACACATAGCAGAAAGAGGAGCAAAAAACATGGCCTACATCGACAAATGCCCCCGCTGCGGGGAGCCGCTTGACCCCAACGCAGCCTTCTGTCCGCACTGCGGCGTTCCGAACGACGCCTTCATCACCGAGCTGCCGCCCGACGGCCAGCCCCCGCGCACCATCGAGCAGCTCCGTGCCTGGTGTCTTGCGAAGGGTATGCCGCTGCGCCAGATGCGTGTGTTCATCGGGGAGGATTTTGACCGCCCGATGGCCTTCGGCATCTACCGCGACGGGCCGAACGTCGTCGTCTACAAAAACAAATCCGACGGAAGCCGCGCCATACGCTACCGAGGCCCGGACGAGGCGCACGGCGTGGACGAGCTGTACCGGAAGATTCTCGAGGAGTGCCACAACCGGGGCCTGTACCCGGACGGCGAGCCGCCCGCCCCGGAGCCGCCCGGCGGCGGGCATCCCGGCGGAGGGCATCCCGGCGGCCGACCGCCCCGGCGCGGATTTCTGAGCGCCCCGTTTGTGCGGGCGGCGCTGATCATCCTGGCCGTCGTGATCGTCTCCCGGCTGTTTCAGGGCTTCCGGCACAGACAGGACGGATACTACGGCGTTCCCGGGGAGAACATCATCTATTACCACTATCTCGACGACTGGTACTACACCTATACCGACGCGGACGACGATACCTGGTACCCGCTCTACGACGAGCCGTTCGACGATTACGACGACTACTACTACGACGATTACAGCCTCGGCGACGACTGGAACGCCGGCTGGGGCGTCAGCGATTTCCAGGATTCCTCCGCGTGGGACTCCATACAGGACAGCTCCTATTACAGCTCGTCGGACAGCGGCAACTCCGACCGGGATTCCTGGGACAGCGGCGACTCCGACTGGGATTCCTGGGACAGCGATGATACGGACTGGGATTCGGACTGGTAACGCCGCCGGCGTCACGCCGTTTTGTTCCATTGCCATCGTGATATTTTCCGCCTGTCCGCAAGACCCCGGCTTTGTGAATCGGGTTTATACGCCAACCCGGCAGGTTGTTTTTCCTGAGACCGGTTTTCCTATATTTCATCCAGTTTCTGTATATT
>CAJOFW010000075.1 GCA_905234005.1 uncultured Oscillospiraceae bacterium | reverse complement strand
TCCATCTCCGCGAGCATATTTTCGCGGTTTTCGAGAATCAGCTCCGACCACATCGGCGCGTTCAGCCACGCCACGCGGGTGAGGTCGCGGTAGCTGCCGGCGGAGAAGCCCTTGTGCTTCGCGGCGGTCGGGCTTTTGATGTAGGCGTTCGACACGACATGGCACATCTGCGACGTGAACGCGATCATCTCGTCGTGCTCCTTCGCGCTCGTCACGCTGATCGAGCGGAAGCCGAGCGGGGCCAGCAGGCTCTTGATACGGTACAGAAACGCGATGTCATCCCGCATCGGCGGCACGATGACCATCGGCGCGCCGTCGTACAGCGTCGCCTTCGCGTACTTGAGTCCGGAAAACTGCGTGCCCGCCATCGGGTGTCCGCCGACGAACGTGAAGCCGTGCTCCTTCGCCAGCCGGAAGCCAAGCTCGCAGATACGCTCCTTGGTGCCCACACAGTCCATGACGATGCCGGTTTTGGAAAAATACGCGGCGTTGTCGGCAAGATATTCCATACTCGCCTCGGGGAACGTCGCGATCAGGACGAGGTCGCATTCGGCGAGGCGGTCGGGCGTCAGCACGCCGTCGATATCGCCCGCGAGCAGCGCGAAATCGACGGTCTTCATCGTCCGCGCCGTACCGAGAACCGTGACGCTCTCATCCCGCTGATACGCCTTGGCAAGAGAGCCGCCGATGAGACCGAGACCGACGATGCCGACCGTCATGACAGCACCGCCTCCCGAACGCGCCGCACCTGACCCATCAGCGCGTCGAACTGCGCCGGCGTCAGCGACTGCGCCCCGTCGCACAGGGCGTGG
This sequence comes from uncultured Oscillospiraceae bacterium, assembly GCA_905234005.1. Lineage (GTDB taxonomy): Bacteria > Bacillota > Clostridia > Oscillospirales > Oscillospiraceae > CAJOIG01. Next base: position 5,501 of record CAJOFW010000075.1, on the reverse strand, counting down.
ATCGGGTCGTTATGAACCTCGATCATGAGGCCGTCCGCGCCGCAGGCCGCCGCCGCGACCGCCATCGACGGCACGAGGGAGGCGTGACCGGTGGCGTGGCTCGGGTCGACGACGACGGGCAGGTGGCTCAGCTCGTGCAGCACCGGCACGGCGGAGAGGTCGAGCGTGTTGCGGGTGTATGTCTCGAACGTGCGGATGCCGCGTTCGCACAGGATGACGTTTTCGTTGCCGCCGGCCATGATGTATTCGGCGCTCATCAGAAGCTCCTGCAGCGTGTTCGCGAGACCGCGCTTGAGAAGGATCGTCTTGTCCGTGCGGCCAAGCTCCCGGAGCATATCGAAGTTCTGCATATTCCGTGCGCCGACCTGAATCACGTCCACGTCCGCGAAGAGGTCGAAGTCACGCATATTCATAAGCTCCGTCACGATCGGAAGACCGGTCTGCGCCCTTGCCTCGCGTAACAGCTCCAGCCCCTCGGCGTGCAGGCCCTGAAACGCGTAAGGCGATGTGCGGGGCTTGAACGCGCCGCCGCGCAGCAGCGTCGCGCCGCTGGCCTTGACCGCTTCGGCCACGCCGATGATCTGCTCTCTCGTCTCGACGGAGCACGGCCCCGCGATGACCTGAAAGTGACCGCCGCCGATCGGCACGCCGCCGGCGGATATGACGGAGTCATCGGGGTGGAACTTGCGGTTGACCTTCTTGAACGGCTCGCTCACACGCTTGACCGAGTCGACCATATCGAGGCTCTCAAGCAGCTCAATGTCGATGTGTCCGGTGTCCCCGACGAGGCCGAGGACGGTATACTCGCTGCCCTCGGAGATGTGCACCTGTACGTTCTGGCTCTCGAGCCAGCGGATGAGATGCTCGCGCTGCTCCGGCGTGGCGGTGGATTTGAGTACGGTGATCATGGCGAAAACGCCTCCTTCTGATAACGCAGTTTACGCTGATAACGTGGTTTTTGCATAAAAAAACGTGCCGCACGGTCTGTGCTGCACGATTCGGACGGGACAGGGGGGAGGGCAACACAAATCGCTATTACTTTTTGGAAAAGTAATAGGAATAATAGATGCTGCCGGTAAAGGAACGGTTCATGGCGTTCAGCCGTCGGACGCGGCGCGTCCGACATACCCCTTTAAATGATAAAAGTATTATACGTCCGATCCCACCGCTTGTCAACGCTTTTTTGCAAAAAAGCACGCCGTGTCATAAAAGCCCCGAACCCCGCGTAAGCTTTGGTGAAGCGTCGGGACACGCGGCCCGGACGCCCGGGACGGCGACGCCCCGGCAAACACGCCATGGAGGGATTCATTGTGGACAGCACCATTTACGAGGATATCGCCCGCCGGACGGACGGCGATATTTACATCGGCGTCGTCGGGCCGGTCCGGACAGGGAAATCGACGTTTATCAAGCGGTTCATGGAGGCTCTCGTCCTGCCGGGCATCGAGGACGAATACCGCCGCGAACGGGCGCGGGATGAGCTGCCGCAGTCCGGCTCGGGCCGCACGATCATGACGGCGGAGCCGAAATTTGTGCCGGAGGACGCCGTCGATATCACGCTCGGCGGCGGGGCGGGCGCGTCGGTGCGGCTGATCGACTGCGTGGGGTACATGGTTCCCGGCGCGGAGGGGCTGTTCGAGGACGGCGCGGAGCGGATGGTGACGACGCCCTGGTACGACCACGAGATACCGGTCACACAGGCCGCGGAGGAGGGGACGCGGCGCGTCATCACGGAGCACTCGACGATCGGCCTCGTCGTCACGGCGGACGGCAGCTTCGGGGAGTTTCCCCGTGAGAGCTACATCGCGGCGGAGGAACGCGTCGTCCGGGAGCTTGCGGAGATCGGAAAGCCGTTCGCGCTCATACTCAACAGCGCCGATCCGATGAGCGACGCCGCCCGCACCCTCGCGGCGGAGCTGGGACAGCGGTATGACGCGCCGTGCGTCGCGGTGAACTGCCTGACGCTGTCGGTCGAGGACATCGGCGCGGTGATGCGCGCCGTGCTGTATCAGTTCCCGCTCACGTCGCTGCGTGTCTGGGCGCCGTCGTGGGTCGAGGCGCTGCCCGAGCAGAGCGAGCTGCGCAAATCGCTCTGCGCGGCGCTGCTTGCCGCGGGCGAGTCGATGGTGACGCTCCGGGACGCCTGCGACGGCATCGGCCGCCTTGCGGAGGGCGGCTTCATCCGGGAGGCACGGATCACGTCGGCACAGCCCGGCGACGGCGTGGTGACCGCCGCGATCGAGCTGAGCGAGGCGCTGTATTACGAGACGATCAGCGAGCAGTCGGGCTTCGTCATCCGCGACGACGGCGACCTGATGGAGCTTCTCGGCTCCCTGAAGAGCCGGAAATCCGAGTACGACCACATCCACGAGGCCCTGATGCAGGCCCGGGAGACCGGCTACGGCGTCATCATGCCCGCGCCGGAGCAGATGACGCTCGAGGAGCCGCAGATCGTGAGCAGGGGAGGGCGGTACAGCGTCCGCCTCAAGGCCAGCGCCCCGGCGATACACCTGTTCGAGACGCGGGTGGAGACGGAGGTGTCGCCCGCCGTCGGCGGCGAAAAGGCGTCCGAGGAGGTCGTAAGCTTCTTATTGCAGGGCTACGACGGGGACATCAACCGGATATGGGAGTCGAACATCTTCGGTAAATCCCTCTACGACATCGCCGAGGAGGGGTTGACCGCGAAGCTTACCCGTATGCCGCCGAACATCCGAAACCGCCTGCGCCATACGATGCAGCGTCTCGTAAACGACGGCGGCTACGGACTTTTGTGCATCATCTTCTGACGGAAAGCGGAATTGAGCGAAAAAACCGTGGCATCGTGCGCGTTTCCGTGATATAGTAATAGTAATGGTATCGCGCCGGTTATAGTATGTGTATGACCGGCGGGGCATGACCCGAAACGGCGAACGCTATATCACGGAAGCCGCCGCCGTCACGGTCGCGCCGCTGTCATGCAATGCTTTTTCTTTCAAGAAAAGGTTCAAACCGGCGCATAAATCCCCCTGTGCGGCGCATAGGCTGACGGCGGGAGGTGAGCCGGATGAGGCTGCACATGAAATGGTGGCACCCGCTCGCGGCGATCACAGCCGCCGCCGCGCTGCTGCTTACGCCGACGCCGTCGATATTCGCCTCGAGCGGAGAGCCGGAGCCGCCGCCCGTTCTCATCATCGACGCCGGCCACGGCGGCGCGGACGGCGGCGCGGTAGCGCCGGACGGTACGCTCGAGAGCGACATAAATCTGGATATCGCGCTCCGGCTTGAGGCGCTGGCCGCGTTCTGGGGCGTACAGACGGTCATGACACGCAGCGCGGAGACGATCGACTACCCCGACAGCGCCCTGACGCTGGCCGCCATGAAGAAGGCCGATCAGGACGAGCGCATAGCCGTCATCAACGCCGTGCCGAACGGCGTGCTTGTGAGCGTCCACCAGAACAACTACTCCGCGCCACAGCCGTCGGGCATACAGGTGTTCTACGGCACGGAGCCGGGCGGCGGGGAGCTTGCCGCCGTCATGCAGGACAATCTGACCGCCGGTCTCTGCCCGGAGAACCGCCGCGTCGCCGCGCCGATCGACGAGGGGATCTATCTCATGCGTCACGCGGCGTGTCCCGCCGTGCTCGTCGAGTGCGGTTTCCTCTCAAACCCCGGCGAGCTGCGGAAGCTCGAAACCGAGGAATACCGGACGCAGCTCGCGGTCGTCATGCTCGCGTCGTATATGCAGTACACGCAGGACGCGGCCGTCAGGACCGCGCCGGTTCGGGAGGCGTAGAGGCTGAAAGCGCCGGTTTGGGCGGCGGGATTATCTCCAGAAACCGTTGTATTCAAAAGAATTGTAAAACGAATTGTATTCTGTAATTGTATTCTGTAATCTGTAGAGAGACGATATGAAAGAGAAAAAAGCATTTTTCTGCTCCGCCTGCGGGTACGAGTCGCCGCGCTGGCTCGGGCAGTGTCCCGGCTGCGGGGCCTGGAACACGATGGCCGAGGCCCCGTCCGCGCCGAAGGCGGCGGAGAAGGCGCGGCCTGTCCGCCGCAGTGCGCCGAAACGCCTGTCGGAGCTGGACACAGCCGGGGAGACGCGGTTTTCGACCGGCATCCGGGAGCTTGACCGCGTCCTCGGCGGCGGCGCTGTACGCGGCTCGATCGTTCTGTTCGGCGGCGCGCCGGGCATCGGCAAATCCACGCTGCTTCTGCAGGCGTGCGGCTCGATGGCGCTCCGGGAGAAAATTCTGTACGTCTCCGGCGAGGAGAGCGGCCACCAGCTCCGTATGCGGGCGGAACGCCTCGGCGTCGACAAGGACAGCGTCTACGTCCTCGCCGGGACGGACATAAACGACGTCATCGCCGCGATCGAGGAGCTGTCGCCGGCGCTCGTCATCGTCGACTCAATTCAGACGATTTACGACCCGTCCCTGACGACGGCCCCGGGCAGCGTCGGGCAGGTCAAGCAGTGCTCGATGGAGCTGATGCAGCTTGCCAAATCGACGGGCTTCACGGCGTTCGTCGTCGGACACGTCAACAAGGAGGGCGCGATCGCCGGCCCGAAGGTGCTCGAGCACATGGTCGACTGCGTGCTCTATTTTGAGGGCGACGGCAGCCACACCTACCGCATCCTCCGCGCCGAGAAGAACCGCTTCGGCTCCACGAACGAGATCGGCGTGTTCGAGATGATCACCTCGGGCCTTCGTGAGGTGCCGAACCCGTCGGAGGTCATGCTGGCCGGCCGGCCGATCGGCGTGCCCGGTACGTGCGTCGCCTGCGTCATGGAGGGCAGCCGCCCGATCCTCGCCGAGGTGCAGGCGCTCGTCACGCCGACGGGCTTCTCCGCCGCGAGGCGCACGTCGAACGGCTTCGACTACAACCGGCTGTATCTGCTGCTCGCCGTACTGGAAAAACGCGGCGGCATGAACGTGGGCGGCTGCGACGCGTACATGAACGTCGTCGGCGGCCTCACGCTGGGTGAACCCGCCGCCGATCTCGCGGCGTGTCTCGCCATCGCCTCAAGCTATCGCGATATACCGCTGCCGGACAAGCTCGCGGCGGTGGGCGAGGTCGGCCTCACCGGGGAGATTCGCAGCGTGCAGGCGCTCGAGCAGCGTCTCGCGGAGGTCGCAAGGCTCGGGTTTACACAGTGCGTCATTCCGTCACGCACACGCGGCGAACTGAAGCCGCCGCCGGGACTGGAGCTGATCTACGTCAAAACGCTCCGCGAGGCCGTGGAGAAGACGCTGTGACGGCGCGATGGTAACGGTACGATGCTGATCACAGGCGCACGGTACAGGGTCAGGCTCGAACGGGCGCTCGACCGTCTCGGCGCGGACGTTCTCTGGCTTTCGGACAACCCGGACGTCGATCCCCGCCTCGCCGGACACGCCGATCTCGGCGTGCTCATCCCGGCGGAGGGACGCGTCATCGCCGCGCCGGGGGTGTACGATGATTTAGTCAAAATATTAACAAAAAGGGGATGCACCGTCATCCGATCGTCGCCGCAGGGCGCT
>CAJOFW010000074.1 GCA_905234005.1 uncultured Oscillospiraceae bacterium | reverse complement strand
CGTCCGGCTGATTACGACGTACCGCTCGAACACACCGGATGCGAGCAGCGTCCGGCAGGCCGGGCGGCGGGCGACGTCCGCCGGGTCAAGCCCGTGTACGGTCGCGAGGAGCCGGACGCCGCACCCGGCGGCCTGCAGGAGCCTCTGCGCGTCGGCTTCGTCCGTGATCTCATCCATCGCGAGGACGGCGGGGTTCATCGCCCGCAGCAGCATCTCCGCCGCCTCCGCCTTCGCCGCGCCGGTCATCACGTCCGTGTGACGGCCCAGGGGAAAGCCCGGCCCCGCGATCTCGCCGCGTTCGTCCGCGACGCAGACGCGTTCGCCGCCGTCCGACAGGCGGCGTATCAGCTCGCGCAGAAGCGTCGTCTTCCCGGCGCCGGGCGGGGAGATGACAAGAAGCGACCGGAAGCCGCCCTCCGTCACCGCGTCCCACACCCCGTCCGCGCAGGACGGAACCGCCCGGGGCACACGCAGCGCAAGCGACGTGAACGAGCGAAAGCCCGTGAGACGGCCGCCGCCGTCCGTGACCGCCGTGCCGCACACGCCGACGCGGACGCCGCCCGGCGCGGTCAGATAGCCGCGTTTAAGCTGCTCCGTGACCGCGTGCAGCGACGAGCGCGACGCGGCCTCGAGCACGGCCCGGAGCTGTGCTTCCGTTACCGTCTCGCCCGAAAACGGCGTCTCCCGGCCACCGGACAGCGCCGTCGGCGGATGGCCCAGCCGGAGCCGCAGCTCCTCGCATACGGCCCCGTCCACCGCCGCCGCCGCCTCACGCAGGCCCGGCGGCAGAAGCGCCGCCGCCGCCCGAAATCCGTCCATGCTCCCGCCCCCTCACAGGACAAGTCTATGGCGCGCCGCGGGCGGATATGACCCCGCCGGGGAGCGGATTGCGGTTTAGAGACTTGCAATACGGTCGAAAATGATTATAATGTAAGTGTGTTTTGCCAATTTGCGGGATGGAAGGGAGGCGAGAGGCGTATGCGAAGACGACCCAGACGGCTGTTCGTGCTCGTCATGCGTCTTTTGCTGTGGGCGCTGTGCGCGGCGTCCTTCCTGCTGATCTTCTCGACGTACAACCCCTATCTGCTCGTCCCGAACCGGACGGTGGCGATCGTGCTTTTATCGTTCACGATCGTGTATGTGCTCATGGAGAACGTCTACGGCGGACTCGATATCGGCACGCGCAAGAGCCGGTCGATCATCTTCTCGATGGCGCTCGTGGCGCTGTTTTCCGATCTTGCGGCGCATCTGTTTCTGTGTATCATGGACTACACGGTCATCCACGGCGGCCGGTTCGTATACGAAAGGCCGGTGCTGCTCGTGGCTGTGCTGACGGTACAGATCGCGCTGATCACCGGCGTGACGTACCTCGGAAACGGCATCTACTTCTCGTTCCGCCGGCCGCAGAGGTGCGTCATGCTCGTGCGCCGGGGCGACGAATACGCCGAATGGCTCTCGAAGATCGAGCACTTCCGCAAGCAGTACGACATCACCTCCGTCTGCTGTACGGACGACGACGACGTCCTCCGCCGCATCGACGAGGCCGAGGCCGTGTTCATCTACAACCTCTCGGAGTCCGAACGGGCGGGCTTTGTCGAGTACTGCTACCAGCGCCGGAAGGATCTCTATTACAGCATGGAGATGACCGACGTCATCCTGCTCGGCGGCAAGCAGCTCTACTTCGACGACGCCGCCGTCATCTACGCCGCCGCCGAGAAAATGAGCGTCGAGGAGCAGATCATCAAACGGGCGTCGGATATCGTTCTTTCGCTCGTGGGGCTTGTGATCGCCTCGCCGGTGCTGCTGGCGGCCGCGGCCGCGATCAAGCTCGAGGACGGCGGGGACGTCTTCTACCGCCAGAGCCGGGCGACGATCGGGGGCAGGACGTTCAGCATCATCAAATTCCGCTCCATGCGCCCCGAGGTCGGCGGCATCCACCGCTCCGTGATAGATGACGATGACCGCATCACCCGTGTAGGCCGTGTTCTGCGCAAATACCGCATTGACGAGCTGCCGCAGCTCGTGAATGTCCTGCGCGGCGACATGAGCCTCGTCGGGCCGAGGCCGGAGATGCTGGAGAACGTCGAAAAATACACCGAGGCGCTGCCCCAGTTCGTCTATCGCGAACGCGCCAAGGCGGGCATGACCGGGCTTGCGCAGGTCTACGGGCGCTACAACACGACGCCGAAGGACAAGCTGATCCTCGATCTTCTCTACATCGAGCACTTCAGCATCTGGCTCGATCTGAAGCTCATCCTCCGCACGGCGCTCGTGCTGCTGACGCCGGAGCGCAGCACCGAGGCGTTCCACACGGACAGGAAAAAAGCACCCCGCCGCAAGCGGGAGAGGGACGGAGGTGCGGCGATATGAAAATCGCGGTTGTGGCGTATGATACGGCGCTGCCGGGAGAAAAGGGGCTCGGCCGGATGTACTATCTCGCCGGGCTGTTCCGGCGTTACGGCTACGAGGCGGAGCTGATCACCGGCTCCTTCCAGCACTGGGAAAAGCGCTTCCGCACGGCGGCGGAGATGGACGCCGCCCGGGCGCAGTGCGACGTCGCGTTCATGGAGCAGACCGCCTACAGGAAAAACATCGACCTTCGGCGCGTCCGCAGTCTGCGACGCATGGCCCGGAGCGTATGGCGGCACCTCAATCAAAACGACTACGATCTCGTGTACTGCCTCATCCCCGACAACCACATCGCGGCGGTCGCCGCCCGGTACGCGAGGCAGCGCGGCGTGCCCTTCATCATTGACGTGGAGGATCTGTGGCCGGAGGCCATGCGGATGGTGTTTGACGTGCCGGTTCTCAGCGACGTCCTGTTCTCCTACTTCACAATCAACGCCCGCCGGGCCTACCGGCTGGCCGACGGCGTGATCGGCTCGGGGACGAGCCGCTCAAATACGGCGTCGCCGTCCCACGCCGTGAGACGGTCTACGTCGGAAACGACCTCGCCGCCTTCGACGCCGGCGTCCGGGAGCACGCCGGCGCGGTGCGAAAGGCCGCCGGGGAGCGGTGGATCACCTACGCCGGGACGCTCGGCACGAGCTACGATATCCCGACGCTCATCCGGGCGGCGGACGTCCTCAGACGGCGCGGCGCGGAGAACGTCCGCGTCATGCTGCTCGGCGACGGGCCGCTGCGGGGGGATTTCGAGGCGCTGGCGGCGGCGCTGGGGGCGGACGTGACGTTCACGGGGTACCTGCCGTATCCCGTCATGGCGGCGTACCTCGCCGCGTCGGACATCGTCGTGAATTCCGTCGTGCGGCGGGCGCCGCAGAGCATCGGATCGGCGACTACCTCGCCTCGGGCACGCCGATGGTAAACACCTGCCTGAGCGCGGAGTTCTGCCGGAAGGTAGAGGCGGACGGCTTCGGCGTAAACGTCGAGCCGGAGGACGAAACCGCCCTGGCGGACGCCCTCGAGCGTCTGCTCGGCGATCCGGCGCTGTGCGCGGAGATGGCCCGCCGGGGCCGGGCCGTCGCCGAGGCGGAGTTTGACAGGCCGGTCTCCTACAGGCGCATCATCGGCATGGCCGACGCCCTCCTCGGCGTGACGCGGGAGGGGGAGCCATGCTGATCGACGTGATCATTCCCGTTTACAACGGCGCGAAATACATCCCCGCCTTCTTCGCGATGATGGCGCCGCAGGCGGCCCCGGACGTGCGGCTTCTCTTCATAGACGACGGCTCGACGGACGGCTCCGCCGGACTGATCGAGGCATACGCGGCGCGGTACGCCGTCCCGGCCCGGGTCGTCCGGCAGGAAAACGCCGGGGCCAGCGCGGCGCGAAACCGTGGGCTGCGGGAGGCGGACGCGGCATACGCCGCCTTTTTTGATATCGACGATCTCGCCGCGCCGGACTACATCCCGTGTCTGCGCGGCATGGCAATGCGGGGCGGCTTTGACGTGCTCGTCTTCGGCGGGCGGCGTGTGCCCGAGGCGGAAGCGGCGGCGAAATCCGCAGCGCCGGAGCCGACCGACATACCGAAGCCGACGGATACGCCGGAGCAGACGAGTACGCCGGAGCCGTATACGCGGACGGGGGAGGAGCAGCTTCGCCTGTTCGCCGCCGACCCGACCCGGCTCGGGGTCTATCATATCCTCGTCCGGCGGGATTTTCTCACGGCGCAGGGGCTTCTGTTTGCCGAGGGGTACAAATACTACGAGGACTACGACTTCCTCTACCGCCTGTTCGCCCGGGCGGAGCGGGTGAGCTGTCTCGACAGGGCGCTGTACACCTACGTCATGCGGCCCGACTCCGTCATGAGCCGCTTCACCGCCGACCGGGTGTCGTGCCTTGCGCTCATGCGGGAGCTTGAGGCGGACATGGCGATCCACGCCCCCGGCTTCGCGGCGGAGTTTCGCCGCTGGGGGGCCGCGAGGCTCTATTGGTCCGTGCTGTGGCAGGCGGCGCTCGCGTCGCCGTCGTACCGGGCGTTCCGGCGCTACGCGGCGGGGACGTACGCGGACGTATATCTGCGGATGCTGCGTATCTTTCCCGATCGCCGCGTCCGGCTCAGCGGCGCCGTGTTTCGCGTGAGCCGCCGGGCGTATTACGCGGCGGTGCGTCTCGCGGCGGGCGGATCGGCCCGCGTACAGACGCTGACGGAACCGGAGCTTCTCGCCGCCGCGGCGGGCTGTCCCGATCCCCGGCGCGTGCTCGCGTACGGCATGACCGATAACCCCGGCGGCATCGAGTCGTATCTGATGGGCCTTTATAACCGTCTCCCGGCGGGGGCGATGGACTTTCTCTGCGATTTTCCCGCGATCGCCTACGCGGACGAGCTCGCGGCGAAAAACGCGGACGTTTATTTTATCCCGGCGAAGAGCCGGTCGCTTTTCGGCCACTGGCGCGGTACGGCGCGTGTGCTGCGGGCGCATCCGGAGTACAGGACGGTGTATGTGAACGCCCTCGACGCCGGGTGCGTGTTTCTCGCGGTCGTGCCGTGGCTCATGGGCCGCCGCGTCGTCGTCCACAGCCACAACGGGGACACGGACAAGAGAACCCTTCACAGGTTATGTAAACCATTCCTGAACGCCCTCGCCGCCGGACGGGTATCCTGCTCGGACGCGGCGGCGGCGCATATGTTCGGTGACCGGCCATCGCTGTTCATCCCGAACGCGATCGACGCGAAAAGCTATCGCTTCGACGCCGCCGTCCGGGCCTCCGTGCGTGCGTCGCTCGGCCTCGGCGACCGGCTCGCCGTGTGCCACGTCGGGCGGCTCTCGACGCAGAAGAACCCGCTCGGGCTTCTCGACATCTTCGCGGCCGTCCGCGCCCGCAGGCCGGACGCGGTGCTCCTGTCGGTCGGCGAGGGGGAGATGGCGGCGGCGTTTGACGACAGAATCCACACGCTGGGCCTCGACGGGGCGGTGCTCCGCCTCGGCCGGCGGTCGGATGTGCCCGCGATCCTGCAGGCGGCGGACGTGTTTGTGCTGCCGTCGTATTACGAGGGGCTGTCCATCGCCCTGCTCGAGGCGCAGGCGGCGGGGCTTGGGTGCGTCGTGTCGGACACGATCTCGCCGCAGACGGTCATCACGCCGCTTGTGCGCTCGCTGCCGCTGGCGGACGGCCCGGACGCGTGGGCCGACGCCGTGCTCGTCGCGGCGGACACGGCGCGGACGGACACGACGGCGCTCATCCGCGAGGCGGGCTTTGACGCCGCCCGCTGCGAAGAATCGGACGCGGCGCTGCTTGCGATGCTGCTTCCGCCGCCGGGAGGGGCGTGACAGAGTCATGAATTGCTATATTCAGGAAAAAAAACGCCCCGGCCCGACGAGCCGGACGGCGTGGTCGAAGGCCCGGACCGACGCGGAGGCGATCTGCGCGGACGCGGGCTGGACGGCCATATCCATCGTGCCGCCGCCGGGCGACCGGGAGAACGCCGGACTTGCGGCGAAGCTTGCGGGCCACGTCCGCATGGACGGCGTCTGGCGGGACGGTCTTTCACGCCTTTCGGACGGGGATACGCTTCTCATCCAGCTTCCCGTCATCCACAACTGTCTGTTTCTGGCCCGGGCGCTCCGCCGTGCCCGTGACCGGGGCGTGCGCGTCATCGGGCTTGTGCACGACCTTGAATCGCTGCGAATGAGCCTTGACGCCTCGTTCGGCCTGCGCACGCGGGCGCGTATGCACATCGAGGAGACGGGCGTTCTCGGCGTCTGCGACAGGCTCGTCGTCCACAACGACAAAATGCGGGCGCTCATGGCAGAGCGCGGCGTGCCGGACGACAAAATGATTTCGCTCGGGCTGTTCGACTACCTCATGACGGCGGACGCCGAACGCGCCGTGCTGGAACGCGATCCGGCGGCGGATTATCGTACGCTCGTCGTCGCCGGGAATCTCAGCGCCGACAAGGCGGGATATATCTACGCGCTTCCGCCGGGGCTGCGTGTGAATCTCTACGGCGTGTACTATGACGGGAGCCGCGGGGCGGCGGGCGGCGACTATCGCGGGGCGTTCGCGCCGGACGAGCTGCCGGCGGCGCTCGAGGGCGGCTTCGGCCTCGTGTGGGACGGCCCGGACGCGGATACGTGCCGGGGCGTCTATGGGGAATATCTGCGGTACAACAACCCGCATAAGGCGTCGTTGTACCTCGCGTCGGGTCTGCCCGTCGTCATATGGAGCGGCGCGGCGCTGGCGGAGACGATCACGGCGGCGGGCGCCGGGTTCGCGGTCGGCTCCCTCGGGGAGGCGGCGGAGGTTTTGCGGGATATGACGGCGGCGGATTACGCGCAATACCGCGCAAACGCCGCCGCACTCGGCGCGGCGCTGCGCCGCGGACAGCGGCTGCGCACGGCGCTCGGGATCGGAGGGGAAGGAAAATGACGGAACAGATGCCGGATCGACGGATACCGGATCAGCGAATATCGGATCAGCGGCTGTCAGATCGGCGGATATCGAACCGCCGGATATCGGCGCTCGAGAACGTCTTCCGGGCGTTGTTTCTTCTCTACACCGGCCTCGGCGCGTGCAACCTCACCTATGGCAAACCCGTAATCACGGTCGTGATGTACGCGGCGTTCCTGCTGGGCGGGGCGGTGCTGCTGGTGCGGCTGGGGCAGTGGAGGCGGTATATCCGTATGCCGCTTCTTATCTGCGCTGTGCTGCTGCTTCTGAGCTATGCGATCTCCTGCGCCGCGAACCGGGCGTATATCACAAGGCTGAGCTTCGTGTATTTCATCCTCTGGACGTTCTATTTCCTCATCCTCTACACGCAGGCGCAGGATCGGACGGCGGACGATACGCTGCGTGACTTCCGCCTTTTCACGATCCTCTTTATGATCTGGGTGACGGCGCTGTGCCTCATAAGCCTGTATATGTACTTCATCGGCTACGCCAGCGTCTACCGTGACCCGAACAACGCCGACTACGAGGTCGCCTCGGGCTTCTTCGCCGGGCGGCTGTGGGGGGCGTTTCAGGACCCGAACTACGGCTCTGTCATGTGCTGCTCCACGCTCGCGATGTGCGTCTACTGGGGCTATCGGCGGCGGGAGAGATGGCTGCGCGTCCTGCTCGGGCTTGATATGGCGGCGCTTCTTTACTACATGGCGCTGTCCGACTCACGCAACGGCATGGTGTGCCTCGGCGTCGTGTGCGCTGTGGCCGTGCTGTTTCTTTGGTTCGGGCGGTCGAAATCGCCGGCGGCGCGGATGGCCGCGCAGTGCGCCGTGATCGCGGCGGTGATTTTCGCGGTCGGGCTGCTGCTGCCCAAGGTCATACAGCTTGCCAACAACCGCCTCGTGCAGGACACGGGCGCGTTCGCGGCGGTCGACCGGGGCTACGACATATCCGGCAGCCTCGAGAGCTTCAGCAACCGCCGACTCGATGTGTGGCGCAGCGCGGTCGAGCTTGGCCTTGCCCGGCCGCTGACCGGCGTATCGTTCACGGGCGTCGTGCCCTACGCCCTCGAGCACCTGCCCGGGACGTACATCGTGAACAACGACTACTGGATCATGAACACGCTCGATAGCGAGATCTTCAACACCTTTGCCGCGCAGGGCTTCCCCGGCGTCATCGTACTCGCCGCGTGGGCGGTGCTGGCGCTCCGCGTCTTCGTCAAAAACATCCGCCGCGCCGCAAACGGAAGGCGGGCGGAGGCGGCGCTTATGACGGCGATCGTGTGCGAGCTTGCCGTGAGCGCGCTGTTTCAGGGCGTGATACTGTATCAGGTGACGCCGAGCGCCGTGCTGTTCTGGACGACATTCGGAACGCTGATGACCGTGCTGGCTCAAAGCGGCGGGGAGGCGGCGTCATGAGCCGCCGCGATGGTTCGCCGCGTGTATCCGGCGCGGCGTATGGCCGGACGGACGCGGTGTTCGAGACGGTGTACCTTATCCTTCTCGGGCTGATGACGCTGATGGCGTTTCGCTACACGACGATGATCCCCTACGACCGCCTCGACTGGGACTACAACACCATCCGGCAGCTCCGGCTCGCGCTCGCGGTGTTCGTCGGGCTGAAGCTCGCGTATGAGCGGTCGTGGGGGCCGTGGGAGCTTGTGCTCGCGGCGGTGCTGTGCGCGTCGCTTATCCGCTCGTGGCAGCGGGTGGAGCGGCTGTATGTGTTCGAGCTTGCGCTGCTGATCGCCGGGGCGCACGGCGTGGATTACCGCAAAATCCTCCGCGTCTGGTGCGCCGTGACGGCGGCCGCCCTGGTCGGCACCGTCGCCCTCGCGCTGACCGGCTCGATCGAGAACCTGACGTATGAGCGTGACGGCCATGTCCGCATGGCGCTCGGCAGCATCTACCCGACCGATTTCGCCGCGCACGTATTCTTCACCGCCGCCGGGTTCGCGTTTCTGCGTGGACGGCGTGCGACATATATCGAGATCGCGGCGTATGCCGTTCTCGCCGTGGTCGTGCTGCTCGTGTCCGACGCGAGAAACAGCGCCGTGTGCCTCGGCCTTCTCGCCGGGTGGCTTCTCATCGCGGCGCGAAGCCGTCGGCGGTACGGGGCGTGGCGGCCCAACGCGGTGACGCGGGGGCTGTGCGTCGCGGCGGGGCCGGTGATGGCGGGCGGCATAATCGCGCTGTCCCGTGTTTATACGAGCCGGACGCCGTGGATGGCGTCGCTCAACCGCCTTCTGAGCGGGCGGCTCGTATACGGCAGGCAGGCGTTCAATAACCTGCCCCTGTATCTGTTCGGCTCGGACATTCAGCTCGTGGGCCGGGGCGGGGCGGTCGAGGAGCCGGAGAGCGTGTTCTTTCTGGACAGCTCGTATCTCTACGTGCTGTTTCTGTTCGGCGCGGCGGTGCTCGCGGCGGTGCTGATCGGCTCGGTCGTATCGGCGCTGCGGGAGAACCGGCTGCGGTCGTGGGAGCGGCTCGGCATCCTCGCCATCGTGTCGCTGCACTGTCTTCTCGAGCACCATATGCTCGAGCTGTCCTACAACGTCTTTCTGCTCCTGCCCCTCGCCGTGCGTATGCCCGAGGCGGAGGACGGATAGAGAAACGAAAAACCGGCATTGAAACATCCGCCGATCTGATATATAATAAGTAATCACCGGAAGCCGCCGGAACGAACGCCTCGCCGGAATCCACGGTTCATCGGAACGGACGCCGCACCGGAATACACCGGTTCATCTGATACTGTTCTCCAATGAAAAGCTTCGTTCCGTTACCGGGCGCAAAGCCTTGGAAACGCTGTCTTTTCGAAGCGAATACAAAGTTCTTTTTGATACTTTTTCTTTC
>CAJOFW010000073.1 GCA_905234005.1 uncultured Oscillospiraceae bacterium | reverse complement strand
GCCTCCTCCTCGAGGGTGGGGTCGATGATGTACATCACCTCGTACTTCTCGCTTGTCTTAGCCAATGTTGTGCACCTCCTTATGGTCATTTGGCCCCTGTATCTCCCAGGAGCAAGGATATTTTTCGCCCGGCACGGATGCTGAGCCTTTTTATTATACACGGTTTTGCCCGTTTGTCAAACGGATTTTGCGCCGACGCGCGGGGAAATCGAGAGCACGGGCGGAGCCGGGGGGGCGGTTCGGCCCGCTTCTTTCTTTTTCGGTTTTTTTCTGTCTGTTCGACGGCGTTTGACCGTTTGCGCACAATACGTTTCTTATAATCAGTTACAGAAAGTTTCAAATAATTACAAAATCTCCAAGCCTGAGTGTACATCAGGGCAAGGGTACAGATGTTGCTGTCCGCGCAGACGCGGACGCGGTATCCGTCATCCCCGAACCGGTGTGCGCTCTTTTTCCGCCGCCGGGGGAGGCGGGTATGGCCGGCGGTATCCGTATCCTTTCCCGTACAGGGCGGAAAGGAACGCAAAATGAACGTAAACGCAGTCGAAATGGGCATCCGCATCCAGAGCCTCCGTCGGGAGCGGCACGAGACGCAGACACAGCTCGCCGCGAAGCTCTCCATCAGCCGGGAGCAGTTATCGAAGCTCGAGAACGGGACGAGGTATCCCTCGGTCATCACACTCGCGGCGCTGGCGCGGTGCTACGGGGTCAGCGCGGATTACATCCTGTTCGGGTATGCGAGAAGGGAGGATGAGGCGAGGGAGCTGGATTATATCATATCGAGGCTCCGGGCCCTGCAGCGGCGATTATAAACGGTACCGACGGGGCCGGGATGTGTCCGTTTGTACCGTCGCGGCCCGGGGCGGTTGACTATAATGACGCCAGAGCGAAAGGCTCAGGCACCTTTACAACCGCATAGACAGTCATCAGCTACATTTCAGGTGAGCGAGCGAACGACGTGCGCGCGCGACGACCCGGCCATCCTTTTTCCAGAGAAAGAGAAGAAAAAGATCTTTGACTTCGCTGTGAAATCCGATCCGCCGGGGCGCTGCGCCCGGGTATGGGCGTCGGGTCGCGGCGGGGTGACGGCGCCGGCGAGCGGGGTGAGCGGGCGGCGGACGGGCCGGGGGACGGCCCGCGCCATGACCTCACAAACGATACTCCCGTCCAGCCACAGCATGAGCGGTATCCAGTCCGCCGCACGCAATGGGGGCGGCCCGGTGAGAACCACGGGGAGGCGGAAACGGCCTGTGACGCGTCGTACCCACGGCGCGGGCTGGTGAGCTCCCTTGCGCCAGGGGTGCGTGGCAAATATGGCGGGACGAAAAAGGTTAACCGGTCAGAGCCTGCGAGGGGCTCTGACCGGCGATGGCGTGATCGCGGCGATAACGGCGAATCCGACGGCGGAGTGATCCGGCGCGGGATTTGCGGGTTATCGCGGCTTGTTTACGGCGCGGACGGGTGGTATAATAGAGAGGCGGGCAAACGATGCTCGAACACGGAGGCCGGGCTATGAAAATGTATACCATTATCGGAGGCGTGAACGGCACCGGGAAGAGCAGTATGACCGGGGTGCTGAAGGCGCAGACGAACGAGCTGGGCGTGATCGTTGACGTGGACAGGATCACGGCGCAGCTCGGGGGCGACGCGATGGCGGGCGGCAGAGTGGCGCTGGAGCGGCTGGAGGATTGCCTGCGCAGGGGCGTCAGCTTCACGCAGGAGACAACGCTGTCAGGCCGAAGGGTCGAGCGGACGGCGGCCAGAGCAAAGGCGGCGGGATACGGCGTGCGGCTCTACTACGTCGGACTGAATACACCGGAGGAGTGCCTCGCCCGGATCGAGAACCGCGTCAGACGGGGCGGTCACAGCATCCGCGAGGAGGATGTGACGCGCCGGTTCGCCGGTCGATGGGCGGCGGTGGCAAGGGTGCTGCCCTACTGCGATGAGGCCGTATTTTTTGACAACGACAACGGCTTTGTCGAGGTCGCGGAGTACCGGAACGGGGAGTTGATCCCGAAGGGGACGCTTCGCCCGGACTGGTTGACGGAGCTGGACGCGTACCTGCGGGACGCGGGATACGGGATATAGAACACGGGCGGGGATGAAAGTCCCCGCCCGCGGGCGTTCGCGGCCTGTATATGGCAGACGGCGTCAAACAGGAGAGGAAGGCGAATTTCTGCTTTTGCGAAGCGAAAGCAGAAAGAGCCTGCACAAAAAGCCAAAACCGGAACCTGGCGGAGCGGTTCCGGTTTTGAGAGGAGGAAGGAGCCTGCGGATATGGAGCTTTCGCGCAGGCGGAAGCGGAATGGAGCTGGCTTCTTCCGACGAAGTACGGCTGACGGGATTCGAACCCACGACCTTTGGCTCCGGAGGCCAACGCTCTATCCAGCTGAGCTACAGCCGCGTATGACGCGTGCGGACAGGATTTTTCATCCGACGCCCGATTATTATAGCGCATCGCGCTTGGAATATCAAGTGTTTTGTGATATACTTTTTCCAAACGAGGTGATTTTGACGTGAAAACCGTGACTCTGGGAAGGACGGGCCTTGTCGTCACGAAGACCGCGTTCGGGGCGCTGCCCGTGCAGCGGTGCTCCGTGGACGAGGGCGTCCGTATCCTGAGGCGGGCGTATGAGGGCGGTATCCGGTACTTCGATACCGCCAATTCCTATACGGACTCCGAGGAGAAGCTCGGCCGCGCCCTCGCCGACGTGCGGGGGGATATCGTGATCTCCACCAAGAGCATGGGCCGCGATCACGATACCGTGCGCGACCACATACAGCTCTCGCTCGAGCGGATGCGGACGGATTACATCGATCTGTTCCAGTTCCATCTGGTGTCCGCGTGGGAGGAGGTCGACGGCGGCGCTTACGAGGCGGCGCTCGAGGCCAGGGAGAAGGGGTATATCCGCCACATCGGCGTGACGTCGCACAGTCTGCGGTTCGCGCTCGAGGCCGTCGAAACCGACCGGTTCGAGACGATGCAGTATCCGCTGAGCTACCTCTCGAGCGATGAGGAGCTGGGGCTTGCACGGCGGTGCCGGGAGCGGGATATCGGCTTCATCGCGATGAAATCGCTGGCCGGCGGGCTTCTCACGAACGCCCGGGCCGTTTTCGCGTTCATGGCGGAGCAGGACGGCGTCGTGCCGATCTACGGCATCCAGACGATGGCGGAGCTGGACGAGTGGCTCGCCCTCGCCGCCGAGGAGCCGGTGATGGACGACGGGCTGCGGGCCGTGATCGAACGCGACCGCGCCGAGCTGGGCGGACAGTTCTGCCGGAGCTGCGGCTACTGTATGCCGTGCCCGCAGGGGATCGAGATACGCAACTGCGCCCGGATGGATATGCTGATCCGGCGCAGTCCCTGGCGGCAGTGGTTTACGCCGGAATGGCGCGAGCGGATGGAGCGCATTGAATCGTGTATCGGGTGCGGGCGGTGCAGGAGCCGGTGCCCGTATAAGCTCGATACGCCGAATGTGTTGAAGTATATGCTGGAGGATTACAGGAGGTTCTATGAAGCGCATAAGCACGAGCTGTAAGGCGGCAAAGCCGACGCTGGCGCTGGCGCTGGCAATCGCGCTGTGTCTGCCGCTGGCGGGCTGCGGCGCGGCGAAGGCGGCGGACACGGCCCCGGAGACGGAAAAGCCCGCCGCGACGGCGTCGCCGGAGGCGATGGAAAAGCATCAGACGCAGGTCTTCGCGATGGATACCGTGATGATCCTCACGGCGTACGGCGCGTACGCGGACGAGGCCCTTGACGCGGCGGCGGAGCGGCTGTACGCGCTCGAGGCCGATCTCGACCCCGGGAACGAAACCGGCTCCGTATACGCCGCGAACGCCGGCGCCGGGGGGCAGGTCGTCGTGAGCGAGGACAGCTTTCAAGTGATGACGACCGCGATGCGGTATTGGCGGCTGTCGGGCGGGGCGCTCGACCCGGGGCTGTATCCGCTCTCGAAGGCGTGGGGCTTCATCGGCGGGGATTACCGCGTGCCCGACGCGGAGGAAATCGCCTTGCTGCTCGCGGTGAAGGATACCGGCGGCGTCCGGCTCGACGAGGCCGCGACGGCCGTTGCGGTGCCGGCGGGGACGGAGGTCTCCTTCGGCGCGGTCGCCAAGGGGTACGCGGCGCAGGCCGTCGTCGACCTCATGGCCGACATGGGCGTCACGAGCGCGATTCTGTCGCTCGGCGGCAACGTGCAGACGCTCGGCGAGACGAAGCCGGACGGCTCCCGGTGGCAGGTGGCCGTCACCGACCCGTATGACACGGGGGCGTACGCCGGGATACTGACCGTCGGGCAGGCCGCCGTCGTGACCTCGGGCGGCTACCAGCGGTTTTTCGAGGAGGACGGCGTGACGTATATCCACATCCTCGACCCGGAGACCGGGTATCCCGTCGACAACGATCTGCTGTCCGTGACCGTCGTGACGGCGGACGGGACGGCGGCGGACGCGCTCTCCACGACGCTGTTTGTGATGGGCGCCGAACGGGCGCTCCGGTTCTATGAGGAGCAGGGCGATTTCGAGCTGGTGCTCATCACGAAGGACGACGAGATCATCGTGACGCCGGGGCTTGCCGACTCGTTCACCGAGACGGAGCCGGACCTCTTTACCTATACATATTATGAGCCGGGCGGCTGACGATATGGGCCGGGCGGCGTGCAGCGTCTGCCCGAGGCGGTGCGGGGCTGCGCGTCCCGGCGGCTTCTGCGGGATGGGGTATCTGCCCGTCGTGAGCCGGGCCGCGCCGCATCTGTGGGAGGAGCCGTGCATCAGCGGCGCCGACGGACGGGGCAGCGGGGCGGTGTTTTTCGCCGGGTGCAGCCTGCGGTGCGTGTTCTGCCAGAACTACGAGATATCCGCCCTGCGGCGTGGGACGGAGGTGTCCGTCCCACGGCTGCGGGAGATATTCGCGGCGCTGAAGGCGCAGGGCGTACACAATATAAACCTCGTGACCGGGACGCATTTCGCGCCGGTCATCCTTGAGGCGCTCACGCCGCCGCCGGGGCTTCCCGTCGTGTGGAACTGCGGCGGGTACGAGGCCGTGGACACGCTGCGCAGGCTCGAGGGGGCCGTGCAGGTGTATCTGCCCGATATGAAGTATTCGGACGGGGCGCTTGCCGGCCGGCTCTCCGGCGCGGCGGATTACCCGGCGGTCGCGAAGGCGGCGATCCTGGAGATGTTCCGTCAGACGGGGCCGTATGCGCTCGACGGCGACGGGATGCTCACGCGGGGCGTTCTCGTGCGGCATCTCGTGCTGCCGGGGGAGCTTGACAACACGTTCGGCGTGCTCGACTGGCTCGCGGAGACGTTCCGGCCCGGGGACATTCTCGTGAGCCTCATGGGGCAGTATACGCCGAACGGTCACGGCGGGCCGGACAGACGGCTCACCGAGGAGGAGTACCGGCGGGCGGTCGATTATATGACCGCGCTCGGACTGCTCGAGGGATATGTACAGGAGCTGTCCAGCGCGGAGAGCGCCTATACGCCGGCGTTCGACGGCACGGGGGTCACGCTTCCCTGAGAGTTTGTATAAATAGAACGCTGTACAAAGAGGATTTGATACCAGATGTTTATCGCCCGGGGCGGGCGTTGGGGACAGAGCGATCGGAGGGATTTCGATATGAAAAGGATACTGTGCGCGGCGGTGTGCGCGCTGCTGCTCGCCGCGCTGGCGGGCTGCGGGGGCGACTCGGAGTTTCGCGTCATTGATACCTACAGCGACGTCGGCAGCTTCGTCGTCGCCTTCCGGGAGGGAGACAGGCTCGGCGAGTACGTGACCGCCGCGATGAAGGAGCTTGCCGCCGCCGGAACGCTGCGCACCGCCTCGTACCGGTGGTTCGGCGACAACCTCGTCTGCATCCGGGGCGAGAGCGGCGCGATGGAGGGGCTGTGGGACGAGTCCGCCGGACGGTCGGTCACGGTCGGCATCGACATCACCAATATGCCGATGAGCTACGAGGACGGCACCGGCTACCGGGGGTTCGACGTCGAGCTTGCCGGGTATATCTGCGAATACCTCGGGTGGGATATGACGCTCTACCCGATCGACATGAACGACGTGGGCGTGGAGCTGGCCAGCGGCAACATCGACATGGCCATGGGCATCCCCGAAAACGATATGACGGCGGGGTACGGCTATTCGCCGACGTACCTCGAGAGCCGGTATGTGCTCGTGGCGCAGGTGTCCGGGCGTGTGCGCGACCGGTCGGCGCTCAAGGGGAAATGCCTCGGCGTGTCGATCGCCGACGTGGATATGCTCAAGACCGACGAGAAGTTCGTCGCAAGCCTCGGGAGCATCACCTACCAGACGAATACCGACGGGCTGTTTCAGGCGCTTCTGAGCGGCGAGGTCGACGGCATCCTCGTGTCCAGCGTCGTCGCGGCGTATTATATGAACCTGAACCAGACGGA
>CAJOFW010000072.1:2027-8494 GCA_905234005.1 uncultured Oscillospiraceae bacterium | reverse complement strand
CGCCGGGGAACGTGAGCGCAAGGTCGGTCGTGCCGTCGACCGCCGCGAGGGACGCGGCGATGTCCGCGGGCGTGCCGTCCTGCCACGCCTCATAGCTGTCGTAGACCGTGACCGGGTCGGACGCGTCGAGAAGGCCAAGGCCCTCGTACACGCCGTCGGCCCAGAGCTGCACGCCCTTCACCGTGAAGACCGCGTCTGTCTCGCCGTCCGCGAGTACGCAGACCGGGGCCTCGTACACGGGCGACGGGTCGTAGTACGCCTTCGCCGTGCCGGACGCCTCGCCGGAGGCAAGCGCCGCCGTCCCGAGGGCGCACAGAAGCGCAAGGCAGAGGATCGCCGAGAGGATTTTTTTCATGTGCGTGATCTCCTTTCTCGATATGCGTCTATTCTATCACGATCCGGCACTGTGCGCAACGCTTTCTTTCCAATCTGTAATGTACAGAAACATATTGCATCTTACCCCGCCTTCGTGTTATACTTTTCGCGAAAGAAAACGTATAACACGAAAGCGTTTCCCGGGCTTTGCGCCCGGTAACAGGACAAAGCTCTGCATTGGAGAACAGCATAAAACCTTCCTCATGAAGCTCATAGACGCGCAAACCGCCGCCGGGCTGCTCCGGGCGGCGGAGAACATACTCATCATCACGCACATCCGCCCGGACGGGGACGCCGCCGGCAGCGGCTGCGCGCTGTGCCTCGGTCTGCGGGCGCTCGGCAAGACCGCGTACCTCGCGTCAAACCCGCCGTCGATGGCCCGGTACGACCGGCTGATGACGCCGTACTTCGCGCCGGACGGGTTCGTTCCGGGCTTCGTCGCCGCCGTCGACACCGCGTCGGCGGGCCAGTTCCCGCCCGGGTGGGAGCATATGGCCGCCCGCTGCGACCTCGCGATCGACCACCACGGCACCAATTCCGGCTACGCCGCGCACACGCTGCTCGACGATCACGCGGCGGCGGCGGGGGAGCTTGTGTACCTCGTGCTGCAGGCGCTCGGCGCGGCGGTCACGCCGGACGTCGCCGAGGCGCTGTACACCGCCCTCGCCACCGACACGAACGGCTTTCGCACCGCCGGGACGACGGGCCGCACGCTCCAAATCGCCGGGGCGCTGCACGACGCGGGGTTTGACGTGTTCGGCCTGACGCGCCGCCTGTTCGAGACAAAATCCCGCTCCCGCCTCGCGCTCGAGGCGGCGCTCTTCTCGGAAATGCGCTTTCCGGCGGACGGCGTGTGCGTCATGACGCTGCCGCTCGACACCATCCGCTTCTGCGGCGCGGACGAGGACGACATGGATAAGCTCTCCACGCTCACGATGACGCCCGCGGGCGTGTGGGCGGGCGTTCTGCTCAGGGAGCTTCAAGACGGTACGTGGAAGCTGTCCCTGCGCACGGACGGCTCCGTACACGCCGGCGCGGTCATGCGGGCCGTCGGCGGCGGCGGTCACCCGGACGCGGCGGGCGCCGTCCGTCCCGGCCCCCCGGAGGCGCTGGAGGCGGCGATCCTCGAGGCGCTGCTGCGTGAGACGCAAAGACCCGTATCGTAGACGTATCGGAAATGCTTTGGGAGCACATCGGCAACTCAACGGGAGCAAACCAAACGCACATAAAAACACATCAAAGGAGGAACCACATGAAACGCACACTCACCATCATCCTGGCCCTGGCGCTCGTACTGAGCCTCGGGAGCGCGGCGCTCGCCGACTCCGCGAGCTTCCTCGATCTCACGGACGGCGCCGTCTGCGAGGTCACGGAGCCTATGCGCCTCAGCCGCCTCACGATCGACGAGACGAGCGCTCTCACCGCGCCCGACGGGTGCGTGCCCGCCGTTCTGGTGGACGGCTACCTGCAGACCGTCGAGCCGGGCACGGCTTACGCGTTCTACGGCAACGTCGAGCTTCTGCCCGTCGAGGGCGCGATCGTCGGCGCGAACATCCGCGGCGCGTCCGCCATCTACGCCGAGGACGGCGCGTATCACCCCTACGCCGGGAAGACCGTCCTGAACTACGGCTTCATCAGCGGCGAATACTACGACGAGGACGGCGACGGCGTGCTCACCGACGAGGAATTCATCTCCGACACCAAAAACGAGTACGGCTCCAAGTTCGGTATGTCCGCCGGCGTCCTCGCGACCGGCCCGGACACGTTCATCGACCTGCTGGACGTGACGATCCTCTGCGCGTCCGGCTCCACCGCGAACGGCGCGTTCGCGGCGAACGGCTCGACCATCCTCATCACCGACTCCACCGTCATCACGAACAACAGCCAGGGCCACGGCCTCGACGCGACGTTCGGCGGCACGTTCTATGTGGACAACTGCGTCATCCGCACGAACGGCGGCTCCTCGAGCGCCCTCTCCACCGACTTCGGCGGCGGCTTCTTCCGCGTCACAAACACCTACGCCGAGTCGAACACCGCAGGCTCCGCCGGCATCTACGCGGCCGGCTCCTCGATCTACGTGCTCGAGGATACCATCCTGCACTCGAACGTCTCCGAGACGATCATGAGCGCCCACAACAATTCCATCGTCGTCTGCAGGGACTGCGTGCTCTACGGCCCTGAGATCTTCGACGGCCACCAGGCCATGCCCTCCCCCGCCATGGCCGCCGGTGACACGACGTTCACCTTCGACAGCGCCCTCGAGGCCGTGGGCGACACGGTCATCCACGAGCAGGGCGGCGTCACGACCCACTATCTCATGAACTGCGATACCTCCGCCTGCGACACCGACTACGCCGTCATGGTCGAATACGAAAACGGCATGGGCGCGGGCAGGGTCTATGTGAACCTCTGGGATACCGAGCTTGACGGCGACCTCTACTGCTCCGAGGGCGGCGTGCTCGTCGTGAACCTCTACGGCGGCGCGGTGCTGACCGGCGAGGTCATCCAGGACGGCGATTGCGAGGTCACGATCAACGTCTACAACGGCGGCGCGTACAACGGCGCGTACGAGGCGAACGTCATCGACGAGACCGTCGAGGCCCCCGTCTACACCGCCGATACCTACGGCAGCATCGACTGGCTCCGCGATGAATCCGGCCTGTTCGCCGCCGGCAGCAGCTTCTCCTCTCTCCAGACCTCGTGGGACACCTACGTGCAGCCCGTCATCGCCGCCGCCTCCGCCAGCGTGAACGGCGCGTCGAACGAGCCGTCCGTCTACCTCGCCTACGCCGCCTCCGGCGAGGCGTCCGACACGCTCCGTTAACATCCGCAAGCGCCGGATATACCAAGAACCAAGAACTAAGAACTAAGAACTAAGAACTACGAACTACGAACTAAGAACTACGAACACCGCCGCGCACAATAATCCGCGGTAATATAAATTTCAACAATTCAATATACATAAATAAACATAAAGGGAGAAATCCTTTTATGTTTATTTATTGACAATTTTTCAAAAAACCCCTTGACATGGGACAAAATGTGTGTTTAATAATAGGTGTACCGAGGGTGCGCGATCACCCGAGACGACCGAAAACGCCGCCACCGCCCCTGCATATGGGCCCTGCAATCCCCTTTCAACCCCTTTCTCCTCTTGATGCTTTCTCATGCAAGGAAGACTCCTTTCCATTCACGCTGCGCGCAGGGGCGTTTAATAACCGGAAAAAGGAACCGCTGAGGCGGTTCCTTTTTTGGCGGTCAGCTTCTTTTTTGGCGGCCGGCGTCAGGCGTCAGCGTTATTTTATTGTCATCGCAAAGGGCTTTACAACCGGGAGGCACTGTGCTATACTATGCGCTGTTCATGCGAAAAACGCGCCCTGCGCGTTAATCAAATTTTATGAAGGAGACAACAAAACCCATGAAGAAGATTCTTGCTCTTGTCCTTGCGCTGATGCTTGTTCTCGCGCTCTGCGCCTGCAGCTCCGCCGGCTCCGAGGCTCCCGCCGAGGAAGAGGCCCCCGCCGCTGACGAAGCCGTCGCCGAAGAGGCCGCCGCCGAGGAGGCCGCCGAGGTCGCCGAGGAGGCCGAGGAGGCCGGCGACGCCTCCGGTGAGATGGCTTCCGGCGAGATGGCTTCCGGCGAGATGGCCGCTTCCGACGAGCCCTCCGATGAGGCTTCCGATGAAGCGTCCGGCGAGGCGTCCGGCGAAAAGCTCGCGTCCGACTTCGACTGCGAGGTCGAGATCGACGGCGAGACCGTGATCGCGCACTATGAGGACACCGACAACGGCGACCAGGAGACCAAGAGCTTCGTGATCACCGTGGCCGACTTCAATCTGGTCATCGAGGGCACCATCGACAAGGGCGTCTGGACCGCCGCCTCCGGCGACGAGGCCGATCAGGACGTCTGCAACCAGGTTCAGACCGCTTTCGAGAGCTCCAACACCATCGGCGGCTGATTTCTCTTTCCGTATCAGACACCGAAAAAAATCCGGCGGACAGTCAGAACAGGCTGTCCGCCGGATTTTATTTTTCGCTCGCTTCTGATTGAAGCTGCCGCCATGACCGCCGCGGTCAGAACGTCAGGCGCATATCGTACCAGACCTCGCCGCCGTGGGAGGAGTCGGCGACGCCGCGATCGACGAAGCCGAATCTCTCGTAGTAATGAATCAGCGGCTCGCGGCAGGTGAGCACCACGCCGTCGCAGCCGCGTTCACGCGCAAGCGCGATGAACGCTTCGAGGAGCCTTCCGGCGACAGAGCGCCGCCTGTACGGCGGCAGCACGCTCAGGCCGAACACCGTCTGCCACGCGCCGCCGGGACGGTGCAGCGCCGTGTCGTGATACATCGCGTCGGGCAGCGCCGGTTCGTCGGCGCGGGCGCCGTTTATGAAGCCGACGGGCACGCCGTCCGCCTCCGCCAGCAGGAAGCAGTCGGGAAACGCCGCCAGCCGCGCCTCAATCTGGCCGCGGGACGCCGCCGTCGCCGCCGAAAAGCACCGGGACTCGATGTCCGCCAGCGTCCCGCCCTCGTCGGGCCGGGGCGTTCGGATCGTGAGCGCAGCCGGTTCTCCTGTCGTCACCGTTTCCGTCTTCATTTCTCCCGTCTGCATTTCTCCCGTCGTCACCATTCCAGATAATAGCGCTCGAGCGTCTCGATCTCGGCGGGGCCTACGTCGAGGGCAAGCTCGAGGTAGTTCAGGACGGTGCCGTATTCGACCTGTACGCAGCGCGTGTACAGGCGGAGATTGTCGGCGTAGACGGTGAAGACCTCCCGGGCGACGTCCAGCGGGAACGGCGGGTTCTCCATCCGCTCGAATCCGGCGAGCTGCTCCGCCGCGTATTCGTTCGTCAGGAGGTATTCCCGCTCGATCGTCTCGCCGTCGATGCCGAGCGCCGTAAGCAGAAGCAGCGCGGCGACGCCGGTGCGATCCTTGCCCTGCGTGCAGTGCCACAGCACGGGCGCGCCGCCGGACGCGAGCAGCACCGCGAAAAAGCGCTTGTACGCCTCGATGGACGCGTCCGAGGTGGCGAGATAGCGGTAGATTTGGATGAAGTCGTCGTGCACGCGCTGCGCGGAGAAGCCGCCGTCGTCCATCGGCTTCATGACGCCCGACAGATCGGGCAGCGCCGGCAGGCTCAGATTCTCCGCGCCGGGCACCATCCGATCCGGGGCGCGAAGCCTCTCGCCGGGGTCGCGAAGGTCGATGATCGTGCGCACGCCCGCGCCGGCCAGACGGGCGATGTCGCCGTCCGTCGCGTGCTCGAGCCGGCCCGTGCGAAAAAGCAGACCGGGCTTTATTCGCGCCCCGTCCGCACGGCAAAGCCCGCCGAGGTCGCGGGCGTTCTCGATTCCCTCAAATTGCAGAAACATCAGGACTGCCTCCCGGCGCTCTCATAATGCAGGCACACGCCCGCGATGGGGCACACCCCGCACTGCGGCGCACGCGCCGTACACACCGCACGCCCGTGCAGCACGAGGCGGTGACAGAAATCGTTGCTCTTCTCCGGCGGCAGGATGGCCCGCAGGGCGGTCTCGATCTTAGGCGGATCCTTCAGGTCGTCCACAAGGCCCATACGGTTCGACAGCCGGATGCAGTGCGTGTCCACGACGACGCAGCCGGGGATGCGGTACACGTCGCCCAGAATCAGGTTGGCGCTCTTGCGTCCCACGCCGGGGAGCTTCAAAAGCGCCTCCATCGTGTCCGGGACGACGCCGCCGTATTCGGTCACGAGAAGCCGCGCCGCGCCGACGATGTCCCGGGCCTTGCCGTGGTAGAAGCCGCAGGAGCGGATATACGGCTCCACGTCCTCCGGCGCGGCAAGGGCCATCGCCTCCGCGTTCGGATAGCGCTCAAACAGCGCCGGGACGACCATATTCACCCGCTCGTCCGTGCACTGCGCCGCGAGGCGGACGGATACGAGAAGCTGCCACGCCTCGTTGTAATCGAGCGTGCACGCCGCCATCGGGTACGCCCGCTCAAGGCCGTCGATAATCGCGTCGATCTGTTCGCGTGTTCTCATGCGGCAGCGGGGGCGACGGCGGCATCGGCGAACGTGCCGACGGCGTCGACCGCGGCCGCGCCGGATGCGTT
>CAJOFW010000072.1:0-1986 GCA_905234005.1 uncultured Oscillospiraceae bacterium | reverse complement strand
CGGCGGAGGCGTCGGCTTCGGCTGTATCGGCGGCTTCGGCTGTGTCGGCGGCTTCCGGTGCGGCTGCGTCAGCGGCTGCGGCGAGCTCGGCAGAGGCGGCGACAGCGGCGGCGGCGAAACCGGCGGTCAGCAGGCTTCCGGGACGGGGCAGGCCGATTGTAATCATGGCTCCGACCGACGGCGTGCCGTCGGTGCGGATGACCGAGCCTTCGTTCGGGGCGTCGTGCTCCCAGCGTGCGTACAGCGTAATCTCACCGGCAGGGCCGGCGACGGTGTCCGCCGTGATCATCACGCCCTCGGTGAAGCCCTCATCGGAATCGTCCGTCACGTCCAGAACGTCGTCCGGCGTGGTGTTCCAGCCGGCGAAGACGTAGAAGCGCCGCTCCGGCTCCGGCATCGCGCCGTAGGGCTGGCCGGGCACGAACGACATCGTCACCGACGTCATGTCATCGGTCACCTCGACGCTTCCGGGCCACTGCCCGGACACGGGCGCGGTATCGGCCTCATCGCCGGGCGCGGCGTCGGCGTCGTATTCGGGCGCGGCGTCGGCGCTGAAATCGAACACGCCGCCGTTTGCGTCGAACGTCACACGCAGGACGTCGAACGTCGGCCAGAAGAGATTGACCGCGAGGGTGCCCCGGTAGCGCCCGATGGAATAGCGGGACTGCGGGGCCTCGTAGTTCACGCAGAAGAGAAACGCCGCGCTGTAAGCGCCCTCGGCCGAATTCTCCGTGCCGAGAAGCTGGCCGTACACGCCGGCATAGGCGTAATACAGCTCGTATTGCAGATAGCGGAGCTGCCCCTCGATGGAGCTCGGGTCATAGCCGTACGCGATGCAGTAATTTCGCAGCGCGTAGTAGCGGCCGGCGTGCCACTGGCACAGGCCGTAGCTCGTGCCGCCGTCGCCGACGGCCCAGGGGTTGAAGCTCGATTCATGCTGGATGTTCGCCATGACGCCGCAGGCCGCCGCGTTGTTCAGGCCCAGCTCGTCTGTCAGGAACAGAAAGACGATCCACATATTCTCCGTCTGCGCCCATGTGTCGGATATGTAGTCGACGACGATCCACTCTTCTTCCTCTTCCTCGTCGTCCTCCCCGTCCTCGTCGGGTTCGGGCGCGCCCGCCGCGTCGGGGTCGATGACCTCACCGGTCAGGTCGATCACGTCGGCCGGCTCCTCCGTCTCCGGGTTCATGTCGGGAAAGACGTCGGGATAGTCGTCGGGTTCGGGGAGGTCGGCTCCGGCTCTGGCTCCGGCTCCGGGGTCGGCTCCGGCTCCGGCACAGGTTCGGGTTCCGGCTCCGGCTCCGGCTCGCTTATGACCTCGGCCGGCGCCGTGACAGGCTCGGCCGCCTCCCCGTCCGCCAGGGCGGAGACGGGCAGCAGCGTAAAAAGCATCATCGCGGCAAGCAGCGCCGCGAGGCAGTGCTGTAAGCAGTGGAATCGGTTCAAAGTCTTCCTCATGCTGGACCTCCTGTGTATGCTCGACATAAAGAGACATGGTAACTGTTCAGCACCCGCTTCGCTGGGCTGCTGAACAGGAAGGCTGCGAAACGCTTGCGCGCACTCACCCCGCCCCTGGCGGGGATCGTTGGTTCGCTCCGCGAGAGGAATTTTTGCCGAAAAGCGCGGTTTCCGGCAAAAATGACATGGAAGCAAGCGCCTGCGGGCGCAAACTTAAGCGAGGCAGCGGGGGATTCTGAAAAGTTTCGAGACACGTTATTATAACATATATTCGGGCGTTTGACTATGAATTTTTTGTGTACGCCAAAATTTCCCATCCCAGAGGAAAATTTCGGGGCCGTTGTTGCAAATCGGCGGCGCGTCCGATATAATAGACAGGCTATGGATTTTATCAGAGAACAACCCGCCCCGGACGGCGGCTACCGTCCGCTCGCGGACGATCTGCGCCCGCAGTCGCTCGACGAGGTGGCCGGGCAGGAGCACATTCTCGGCCCGGACGGGATGCTCCGCCGCATCGCGGACAGC
>CAJOFW010000071.1 GCA_905234005.1 uncultured Oscillospiraceae bacterium | reverse complement strand
TACAAGTAGAGGTTCTTGCCGATCTCGTCGAGACCGCCAAGCGCCATGATTTTCAGTTTTTGTGCCATGTGACAGTAGATAACTCCTTCAATATGTAAAATTAAACAAAAAAATGCAATAGTAGACCTGTCCGGCCTTGGAAGGGCGGACAGAGCCGGGCCTGTCCCGGTATTCATCATACCCAGCCAGACCGGAAAGTATTACAATGCCGCCGTGAGACGGCCGCGCCGCATATGCGCCGCGAGGACGGTCACATTTCGCGCCGGCCCTCCAGGGCGCGGACGAGCGTCGCGTCGTCCGTAAATTCGAGATTCGACCCGACCGGGATGCCGTAGGCCAGACGCGTCACACGCGTCCCGAACGGCTTGAGAAGGCGGGCGATATACAGCGCGGTCGTATCGCCCTCGGTGTCGGGGTTTGTCGCCATGATGACCTCGCGCACGCCTCCCGCCGCGACGCGGGCGACAAGCTCCGATATGCGGATGTCGTCCGGCCCGACGCGGCTCATCGGCGACAGGACGCCGTGCAGGACGTGGTACACGCCGGCGTATTCCCGGCTGCGCTCGAGGCTCGCGACGTCACGCGGTTCGGCGACGACGCAGATGACGGAGCGGTCGCGCCGATCGTCGGCGCAGACGGCGCAGAGGTCGTCGTCCGTCAGGTTCTGGCACACCGGGCAACGGAGCGCCGGGCCTCGTAGATGGCCTCGGCGAACGCCTCGGCCTCGCCCTCGGGCAGGCCGAGTATATGGAACGCCAGACGCTGCGCGCTCTTGCGCCCGATGCCGGGCAGCGACGCGAAGCGGTCGATCAGCGTCTCGAAGGTAACGGGAAAAGCTGCCATTGCCTGATTGTATCCCCCCGCGCAGTCATATTTTGCCGCGCAGGGCGGCGATGGCGCGGGCGCGGTCGGGTTTTCCGTAGATGAAGCTGCCGGCGACGAGCACGTTCGCCCCCGCCTCACGCACGAGCGGGGCGGTCTGATCGGTGATGCCGCCGTCGACCTCGATGTCGCACCCGGGGTTCACGCGGTCGAGCTGGGCGCGCACCTCACGGATGCGGGGGAGCTGATCGGTCATGAACGGCTGCGCGCCGAAGCCCGGCTCCACGGTCATGACGAGCACCATGCTGAGATCGGGCAGCCACGGCTCCAGCTCGTCGAGCGGGGTTTTCGGCCGGATCGCGAGACCGGCCTTCAGGCCGTGCGAACGGATTTCCGCGATCGTCTCGCCGACAAACTCCGGCTCCTCCGCCTCGACGTGGACGGTGATGAGGCTGGCCCCGGCGGCGGAGAACGTGCCGATGTAGCGCCCGGGCTTTGTGATCATGAGGTGCACGTCGAGAAAGGCGTCGGGGAACATCCGGCGCATATTCCGCACGACGGGCACGCCAAAGGACAGGTTCGGCACGAACACGCCGTCCATCACGTCGACGTGGATGTATTCCGCGCCGCCGTCAAGCACGCTGCGTACCTCCTCGCCGAGACGCATCGCGTCGGCGGCGAGAATGGAGGGCGATATCACGGTCGCTTTCTGTGTCATTGTCATACCTCGCAAAGCCGGCATAGTATGATCCGGTCACGCCGCGCGCGGCTGGCCTTCATATAGGGGAGGGGCGCGTCATGTACAGGGCGCGGCTCTCCCCCGCTGTCCGTCCGGGGACGGCGGCGGCCTGTCAATCCGTTTTTTTCTTGTAACAGTATACCATGAGCCGGGGAAAAAGCGCAAGTATTGCTTGACGATATTCGTTCTTTAGCATAAAATAGCGGTAAGAAACGCGCACGTATCGGAAAAGATGACGAAACGCGCCGCGTACACCATGAAAGACAAATATCGGAAAGGATGTTACGGCATATGGACGACAATTACGAAATCAATCTGACTCTCGATCCCGATCCCACGCTCTCGGCGATCAGCGCCGCCCAGGAGGCGGCGGACGCGGCGGACGCGGCGCTGGCCGAGGCCGCGAACAAGCCCGTGAACACGGCGGCCGCCGCCGCGGCGGCGGAGCAGCCCACGCTGAATCTGACCCTCAGCGGCGGCGCGGCCGTGGCGCAGGCGGCACAGGCGGCCCCCGCCGCCGCGCAGCAGGCGCAGATGGAGAAGTTCGACCTCGAGTCCCTGTCCCCGGCGGAGCAGGCGGCCGTCCGCGAGTTCGCGAAGAAGATCGACATCACCGACTCCGCGCAGGTTCTCGCCTACGGCTCGAACGCGCAGAAGAACATCGCCGACTTCTCCGAGCAGGCGCTCGCGACCGTCCGCACGAAGGATCTCGGCGAGGTCGGCTCGATGCTCACCGGTCTTGTCAACCAGCTCCAGGGCCTGAACCCCGAGCAGATCAACGAGCAGAAGGGCATCCGCAAAATCTTCAAAAAGGCCACCGCGAGCGTCGCCGACATCAAGGGCCGCTACGACAAGGCCGAGGTCAACGTCGACAAGATCGTCGAGGTGCTCGATAACCACTGGATCACGCTCAACAAGGACATCGTCACGCTGGACAAGATGTATGAGATGAACCAGGCGTATTATAAAGAGCTCACGATGTACATCCTCGCCGGCAAGCTCCGCATCGAGCAGCTCCGCAACGAGGAGCTGCCGGCCCTCGTCAAACGTGCCGAGGAGACGCGTCTGCCCGAGGACGCCCAGGCCGCGAACGACTTCGCGAACCTGATCGGCCGCTTCGAGAAGAAGATCCACGATCTCGAGCTTACACGCATGATCTCGGTGCAGATGGGCCCGCAGATCCGCATGATCCAGAACAACGACGCGCTGATGGCCGAGAAGATCCAGACCGCGATCTCGAACACCATCCCGCTGTGGAAGAGCCAGATGGTGCTCGCCATGAGCATGTATCATTCCCAGCAGGCGATGGAGGCGTCCCATCAGGTCAGCGACGTTACGAACGAGCTTCTGCGCAAGAACGCCGCCGCCCTGCATCAGGGCTCCGTCGCCGTGGCGCAGGAGGCCGAGCGCGGCATCGTCGACATCGAGACCCTCGCCATGACGAATCAGGAGCTGATCAACACGCTCGAGGAGGTTCGTCAGATCCAGGACAGCGGCCGTGCCCGCCGCCAGCAGGCCGAGGCCGAGCTGAACCGTCTCGAGGGCGAGCTGAAGACAAATCTCCTCGCCATGCAGGGCTGACCGCGTCGAAGCGCGCCGAACGGGCCGATTCGGAAACCGAGCGGCCCGGTCGGAAAAACAGCCCGATTGAGACAGGAAACAGCATAAAACTGACCGTCTGCCGCGCAAACCGGCAGGCGGTCAGTTTTCCTGATCGGGCATGGTCATGAAATAGCCGTAGCCCGGGATGATGCCGTTTCGGGGCCCGTTTACATGGCCGTTTGAGAAGTAGTAGCTGCCATAGCCCGCGTAGCCGCCGAACAGAGAGCTTAACAGCAGCCGCACGAGGAAGAACACCACGAGCGCCGCGAAAAACAGGCCCGCCGGGAAGCGCCTCGGGCGGCGGCAGCAGGACTGGTACGAGCCCATCGGCCCGTCAAACGGATCGTTCGCGTCGCGGGAAAAGGCTTCGGTTTCGCCGCGCCGGCGCTGGGCCTTCACGTCGTCGTAGGCGCGGTTTATCACGCCCATCATGCGGGCGGCCTCGTCGTCCCCGGGGTGGAGGTCGGGGTGATACCGCCGCGCAAGGCGCTTGTACGCCTTCGAGACATCCTCGTCCGACGCGTCCGGCGCGACGCCGAGAACGTCATAGGGGGTCATGTCTTCTTCTCAAAGCGGTTGCCGCACTTGCGGCAGGTCAGAAGGAGCTTGCCCTTGCCCCGCGGCACGCGCAGCAGCGCGCGGCACGACGGGCAGCGGTAAAAGCGGTACTCCCCCCGCTGCTGCCAGCGGTCGCGCACCGAGCGGAACCAGCGCAGCACCGCCGCGCGCTTTTTGAGGTACCAGGCGTTTTCCTGCTCGCGCCTGTAGATGTCGCGGGACAGGATGCGGTAGACGGCGTACAGCAGGCAGGCGAGGCTCACAACCGAGAACAGCGAACGCAGAAGGCCGGGCAGGAAGCCCTCGAACAGACTCACGACGAACGCCGCGGCGATCAGAAAGAGGGAGAGCTTGTCGACGCCCCTGCGCCCGTACATGAAGCCCGTCAGCCATTGCCTGAATTTTATCATGATGGTCACCCCGAATGTGGTATGGTATTGGCGCGGAAATTATGAACGCTACAAGGATAAACCACATCGGGCGCGTTGTGTTGAACAAAATGTAAATTCCGGCGCACAAAATCCCGCCGCCGCGCAAAATCCCGTCCGTGTGTGACAAAAAAGCGACACGGGACGGTTGCAAAAGCGGCGGGAATACTATACAATCAGAGCAGCGGATACCATGCGGTATACAGCGCATGAAATCTATTGGAAAGGAAGATTCCCATGAGCAAGTTCGAAAAGAAGATCGCGCGGCGCGACTTCCTGAAGGGCGCGGGCGCGACGGCGGCCGGCCTCGCTGCGGTCAGCGTGTTCGGCGGCGGCGCTCTCGCGGACGGGGAGATCGACGCGGCGACCGGCGCGTCCACCGTGGCGGCGGAGCAGGCCGACGCCGTCCTCGTCGGCGGCGGCACGAAGTATACCACCTACGCGAACCCCGACGAGATCGGCATCGTGCACGAGCCGGACTACACCGCGACGGCGGACGTCGTCGTCGTCGGCACCGGCATCGGCGGCATGATGGGCGCGATGATCCTCGCCGAGCAGGCCCCCGACGCGAAGATCATTCTCCTCGAGAAGAACGGCTACACCGGCGGCAGCACGAACATGGCCGAGTGCAACACCCCCTCCGCCGGCACGAAGGACCGCGTCACGGCCTACAAAAACGGCTATACGCAGTCCTATTCGAGCAGCTACATCAAGGACCCGATCCTGATCGCCGAGATGGCGCTCGATCGCGGCAAGAACTCCGCCTGGCTCTTCACGAAGCACAACATCGGCTGGAGCGGTATGTTCTACGAGGGCGGCAACGGCAAGATCCCCATGGAGAAGCTGACGGCGGAGATCAATACCGACCCCGCCTACGCGAACATCTCCCTGTACCTCAACACCCGCGCCTCCGCGCTGATCGTCTCCGACGACGGCTACGAGGTCTCCGGCATCCAGGTCATGAACGCCGACGGCACCTACACGCAGATAGGCTGCAGAGCCGTCATCCTCGCGACCGGCGGCCTTTCCACAAACTTCAACCTCCTGTGCTACTACACCGGCCAGGACGTGCGTGAAAAGTGCCACGGCTGGGGCGCCGGTCAGGACGGCGACGGCCACCTGCTCGTCGAGCAGACGGCGCACGGCATGTGCAAGGGCATCACGGTCTCGAGCCTGTTCAACAACGTCCGGGGCTTCGAGTACGACTCCCCCCTCGGCGTCGCCGCGACGATGCAGCCCGCGAACCTCTACGTCAACCAGTACGGCCTGCGGTTCACGAGCGAGAACATCGCCGGCACCGCCCAGTCCGGCAAGATGGTGGAGCTGGCCGGTCAGGTCTGGTCGATCATGGGCCAGAACCTCATCTCCCACTTTGAAAACGGCGGATGCACGCGCCACTACTCCGCGTTCTCCGACGCCCTCGTCGGCGCGCAGTGCGACCTGCAGAGCGAGTTTGTCAGGTACGCCGACAACGAGTACGTCGTGAAGGCCGACACCATCGCGGAGCTGGCCGAGAAGATCGGCGTCGACGCCGACCGCCTCGTCTCCACGGTCGAGACCTACGAGGCCGACTGCGCCGCCGGCACGGGCGACAGCGTGTTCGGCAAGGCCGCGTCCTACATGATCCCCCTCGGCGAAGGCCCGTACTACGCGCTCCGGCTCTCGTCCGGCGTCCTGAACACGAACGGCGGCATCCGCATCGACTACAACGCCCAGGTCTGCGACCCGTACTTCAGACCCGTCAAGGGCCTGTTCGCGGCCGGCGTGTGCTGCACCGGCTGGGACGGCGAGGTCTACGGCGGCGGCACCTGCCAGACGTCCGGCATGTGGGGCGGCTCCAAGGCGGCCCGGGTCATCGTCGAGCAGTATCTCGGCGGCACGGTGGCCGACGACTGGTTCGGCCCCGAGGAGTACGGCGCGTCCGCGTCCGGCGAGGCGTCCGGCGGCGCGTCGTGATCGAGAAGCGATCCGCCGACCCGGCGGGTGCTGAACAGCTTCAGAATACGATCATCGCAAGACCATAGGCAAATCCGGCGGCGAGTACGCCGCACAGCGCCCGGCCCATCAGGTGCCGGGCGCATTTTATATCCGTCCCGGCGACCGCGCCGAGGGTCTGGCAGTGGACGCTCAGACCGCCCCAGCCGAGCAGAAACGCGGCGGCGGCGAGGCTCTCCGGCCCCGGCGATACACCGGCAAGCGACGCGACGCCGCTGCCCAGCTCGATCACCCCGGCGGCGAGGGCGCGCCATACCGGCTCCTCCGGCAGAAACGGCCCCAGCACGCCGAGCACAGCGCCGAACAGCACGACCCAGGCGCACACGCCGAGCACCGACGCGAGCGCCTGCGACACGGCGGCGGGGAACGCCTCCGCGAACGTGAGCGCCGCCGGCGCTGACCCGTACGCGCTGTTTGCGCTGTCCGCCCTGTCCGTTCCGTCCGTCCCGTCTATCCCATTCGTCCTGTCCGCTCCGTCCGCGGTCGCGGCGGGTTTGCCGCGCAGAATGAGGCCGACGCAGAGCGCCGCCGCGATGTGCGTTCCGTAGAGCAGAAGCCCGGCCTCCGCGCTGCGGAACACGCCGCCGGCCGCGCCGAGGATGAAGGCGGGGCCGGAGTTGTTGCAGAACGCGAGAAGCCGCCCGGCCTCCTCCTGTGTGACGCGGCCGTCCCGCCGCAGCCGGGCGGTCACGGCCGCGCCGACGGGGTAGCCGCCGGTGACGCCGAGGAAAAACGCCTGCGCCCCGCTCCCGGATACGCGAAAGATCCGCCGCGCCGCCGGCCCCAGTACGCCGGAAAGCAGCGCCGCCAGCCCGAGCGAGGACAAAAGATTCGACAGCGCGAAAAACGGCAGCAGCGACGGTACAAGCGTCGCCGCGCACACCGCAAGAGCGCGCCGCGCCCCCTCGGCGGCGGCGTCAGAGTACAGCACGAGAGCGCACAGCGCCGCGAGTGTCAGCAGTATCGGGATATTCCGCTTCATGGCAGCAGTATATGCGCCCGCCGCCGCCGTCTTGCCGTTTAAT
>CAJOFW010000070.1 GCA_905234005.1 uncultured Oscillospiraceae bacterium | reverse complement strand
AAAGCTCTGTTTCGTTACCGGGCGCAAAGCCTTGGAATTGCTGCCTTTTCGAGCGAATACAAAGTTCTTTTTGATACTTTTTCTTTGGGGAAAAAGTATAAGCCGATACCCGCGCACCGCGCCGCCACGGACAGGCGGCGCGATTTTTTTGCCTGTATTCAGGCGCGGAATCGCGTCACATCGTAACAATTTGTAAATTTTCCTTTTTTAATTTGACAAACTTGAAAGAATTTGTTACAATTTTCGGAAGTGGACGCATTGTGTCCAAATCACCGAACCCAGGCATGGGGAGGTACCGCAGTCATGGTGAATTTTGAAAATGTCTCGATGGTCTATCCCGGCGGCGACCAGAAGGCCATCGACAACATGAGCTTCCGCATCGAGGACGGCGAGTTTGTCTTCCTCGTCGGCCCGTCCGGCAGCGGCAAGACCTCGGTCATCAAGCTTGTGACCGGCGAGGTGGACGCCTGCGGCGGCGAGCTGCAGGTAAACGGCTTTGACCTGCGCCGCATACGGCGGCATAAGCTCCCGGCGCTCCGCCGCACGATCGGCGTCGTGTTTCAGGACTTCCGCCTCATTGAGGACAAGACGATCTACGAGAACGTCGCCTTCGCGATGCACGTCGTCGGCGCGAGAAACCGCGAGATCCGCCGCCGTGTGCCGTATGTGCTCGAGCTTGTCGGGCTGGACGGCCGCGAAAAGCGCTATCCCCGCGAGGTATCCGGCGGCGAGCAGCAGCGCGTCGCGGTGGCCCGGGCCATCGTGAACAGCCCGCAGCTTCTGATCGCGGACGAGCCGACCGGCAACCTCGACCCGGCGAAGAGCCTCGAGCTTATGCTTCTCATGGATCGCGTCAACGAGCTGGGGACGACTGTCCTCGTCGTGACGCACGAAAAGGAGCTGGTGAACTCCTTCTCGAAGCGTGTCGTGGCCATCGAGGACGGGCGTGTCATCTCTGACGGAATGGACGGGTATTACAGCTATGAAATCGAGTAAGATCGGATACCTCACGCACGAGGGCTTCAAGAGCATCACGACCCACGGCTTCATGTCCTTCGCGACGGTGACGATCGTCGTGGCTTGCCTCGTCATCATGGGCAGCTTCTCGCTCATCGCCGTGAACCTCTCCTCCATGCTGGACACGCTCGAGTCGAACAACGAGATCGTCGCCTACGTCGAGCAGACGCTGTCAGAGGACGAGGCCCGTGCCCTGCAGGAGAACATAGAATACATACAGAACGTCAGCGAGGCCGTGTATGTGACCCGTGAGGAGGCCATGGCCGAGTTCACGGCCCAGTACGACGACTCCCTGTTCGCCGATCTCGACGCCTCGACATTCCGCGACCGCTACGTCGTCTACCTCTCCGACATCTCCCTCATGGAGCAGACGAAGGCCGATCTGGAGAGCATCACCGGCATCGCGAAGGTGCAGGCGTACCTCAAGGTGGCGGAGGGCTTTGTCACGGTACGAAACGTCATGAGCGCCGTATCGCTCATCATCGTCGTGATTCTCGTCATCGTATCCGTGTTCATCATGGCGAACACGATCAAGCTCGCGTCGTACAGCCGGCGCGAGGAGATTGCCATCATGAAGATCATCGGCGCGTCAAACGCCTTCATACGCTTCCCGTTCATCGTGGAGGGTCTCGTGCTCGGCGTTCTCGGCGGCGCGCTCGGCTTTCTGCTCGAGTGGGGCATCTACGACATCGTCGCAAACCGCATCATGGCGGGTATGCTGGGCGGACTCATCGAGGTCATCCCGTTCGACAGCGTGAAGCTCGTCGTTCTCGCGATCTACCTCGGCGTCGGCGTCGTGGTCGGCGCGTTCGGCAGCTCCATCGCCATCCGCAACTACCTGCGCGTATAA
Organism: uncultured Oscillospiraceae bacterium; assembly: GCA_905234005.1. Taxonomy (GTDB): domain Bacteria; phylum Bacillota; class Clostridia; order Oscillospirales; family Oscillospiraceae; genus CAJOIG01. The sequence continues at coordinate 5,310 of CAJOFW010000070.1, read as the reverse complement.
AAAGGAGGGGTATCCTTGAAAAACCGCAAGCTGTTCATCCAGATCGTATGCGTCATACTGGCGCTGCTGATGATCCTCGGCCTTCTCTCGAGCGTCATCAGCTCCATGGCCTACGCCGCGTCCAGCACGGCGATCCAGGCGGAGATTGACGATCTAAACAGCCAGAAGAGCGACATTCAGTCCCGCATGAACGAAATTCAGGCAGAGATCGACAGTCTCGATTACGAGCAGGCGACCGTCATGGCCAAAAAGCGCATATTGGACGAGAAGAACACGCTGGCCCAGCAGGAGCTGGACGTGATCCAGGAGCAGATCGACATCATCGACCGCCTCGTCTCCAATATGCAGCAGGATCTCGAGGACGCGAAGGCTGAGGAGCAGGAGCAGCTCGACCGCTGGCAGGCCCGTGTGCGGGCGATGGAGGAGTCCTCCAACCTCGGCTACGCGGAGGTGCTGTTCGACGCGACGAGCTTTTCCGACTTCCTGACACGGCTCGATCTCGTGAACGAGGTCATGGAGTACGATCAGGATCTCGAGGCGTCGTACATCGAGGCCCGGGAGAATGTCGAAGCACTCGAGGCGGAGGCCGAACAGCTCTTCGCCGAAAACGAGCAGAACCACATCGAGCTGGAGGCGAAAAAGGCCCAGCTCGAGGCCGACATCGAGGCCGCCGAGCAGCTCATCGCCGAGATGCAGAACGACATCGACGCCCAGCAGGAGCTTCTCGCCGAGGAACGCGAGACCCAGGCCGAGGTCGAGGCCCTGATCGTCCAGAAGGAGAAGGAGCTTGAGGAGGCCAAGGCGGCCGAGGAGGCAGCCCGCAAGGCAGCCGAGGAGGCGGCGCGGAAGGCGGCCGAGGAGGCGGCCCGCAGGGCGGCGGCAGCGGCGCAAAGCTCCGGCTCCGGCTCCAGTTCCAGTTCCAGCTCCAGCTACAGCAGCACCGCCATATCCGGCAGCACGGGCGGCAGCTCATCCGGCTCCGCGTCCAGCAGCTCCGGCACATGGATGATGTGGCCGACGTACACGCGTACAATCACCTCGAACTACGGCTACCGCACAAATCCCGTGACGGGCGTATACACCCTCCACGCCGGCACGGATATCGGCGCGGCCTACGGCACGGCGATCTGGGCGGCGGCCGGCGGCACGGTCATCTACGCCGGCTGGAACGGCGGCTACGGCAACTGCGTCATGATTAACCACGGAAACGGCTATACTACCCTGTACGGGCATATGTCCTCGATCGCCGCCTACGTGGGCCAGAGCGTGAGCATGGGCGACACGATCGGCTACGTCGGCTCCACCGGCAACTCCACCGGCCCGCATCTGCACTTCGAGATCCGTTCCAGCTCGACCGGCTCCACGACGAACCCGCTGGCGTTCTCGTACTATTGATATCCGTCATCTGCGCCGGTACCGTCGTTATCCGACGGATATCGTCTTTGACATTTTTCCACCACAAAAACCCGGGCGGCGTACAAGCCGCCCGTTTCCTTGCAGGTGAACCGAATTGCGAAAGAATGATCTCTCCGGCCGCGCCGCGGCCTTCCTCGCCGGTGTTCTCGCGGCGATCCTCATCGTGACGCTTGTCTTCGGCGGCGTCTCCCCCCTGTTCGCCTCGCTCAAGTACGCGTCGCTGCTGCGCATCGTCCGGACGCGCTTCATCGGCGACTATGACGTCGGCGAGGTCACGGACGGCGCGCTCGCCGGCGCGGTGCAGAGCCTCGACGATCACTGGAGCTACTACATGGACGCGGAGACATACGCCGCGTATCAGGACTATTCCGCGAACGTCTATCAGGGCATCGGCGTGACGATCTCGCAGGACGAGGAATCCGGCGGCTTCCTCATCGTCAGCGTCACAAAGGACGGCCCCGCCCAGCGGGCGGGCATCGCCGCCGGGGATATCATCCTCGCCGTGGACGGCGAATCGGTCGTCGGCGGGGATACGGGCGACGTGCGGACGCTGGTTCAGGCCGATTACGGCGGCACGGCCGTCGTCACCGTCCTGCGTGAGGATGGCTCTACGGAGGACATTCCCGTGTCCTGCGAGGTCGTATTCAGCTCGCCCGTGCGCTATGAGATGCTCGACGGCGGCGTCGGCTATATCGACATCGACAACTTCCGGGACGGCGCCGCGGCGGAATCCGTCGCCGCCATCGAGACGCTGGTGGACGAAGGCGCGTCGGCGCTGATCTTCGACGTGCGCTCGAATCCCGGCGGACAGCTCACGGAGCTTGTGGCGCTGCTCGACTACCTGCTGCCCGAGGGCGTGGTATTCATCCGCTCCGACAAGGCCGGACACGAGTCCGTGGAGACCTCGGACGCGTCGTGTGTGGAGCTGCCCATGGCGGTTCTCGTGAACGGCGACAGCTACAGCGCGGCGGAGTTCTTCGCCGCCGCCCTGCGTGAGTACGAGTGGGCGACCGTCGTCGGCGAGGCGACGACGGGCAAATCCCGCAGCCAGGTCACCTACCCCCTCGCGGACGGCAGCGCCGTGCACATCTCGCAGTTTGCCTACCTCACGCCGAACCGCGTCGATCTCTACGAGACGGGCGGCATTGTACCGGACGTGGAGATCGCGCTCTCGGACGAGGATCGGCTGCTGTTTGACACCGGCTGGCTCACGTCCGGGCAGGACCTTCAAATTCAGGCCGCGATCGACGAATTGCGTGCTTGACAGGGGTTTGCTGTTTCATTATAATATTATATCTGAATGCAAGAATACAATTTCTGAACACATACCGGAGGCAACAAATGGCTGAAACGAAATACAAGATGAGCCGGGAGCGGTACGATGAGATCGCCAAGGAGCTCGAATACCTCCAGACCGTGCGCGAGCGCGAGGTCGCGGAGCAGATCAAGGAGGCCCGCAGCTACGGCGACCTCTCCGAAAACAGCGAATACGACGAGGCCAAGACAGAGCAGGGCAAGCTCTACTCCAAGATCGCCGAATATAAAAACCTTCTCGAAAACGCCGATATCGTCGAAAAATCCGCCCGCGGCACCAGCATCGGCATCGGCAGCCGCGTGACCGTCCTCGACGTGGAATTTGACGAGGAGATCGAGTATCAGATCGTCGGCAGCCAGGAGGCCAACCCCGCAATCGGCCGCATCTCCGACGACTCCCCCCTCGGCCGCGGCATGATGGGCCACACGCCCGGCGACGTGATCCGCGTTGAGGCCCCCGCCGGTGAGCTGGAATTCAAAATTCTCAAGGTCACATATTAAGGAGACAGAACCATCATGACGCAGTATCCAGAGGGTTACCGCACCGAGCCCGCCGGTCTCTCCGACGAAATGCGCGTCCGCCGCGAAAAGCTCTACAAGCTCCAGGACGCGGAGCGCGACCCCTACCACATCACAAAATTCGACCGCACCCACTACTCCGCCGATATCACCGGCGATTACGACGCGCTCGAGGGCAAGACCGTCCGCGTCGCCGGCCGCGTCATGGCCAAGCGTGTGCAGGGCAAGGCCGGCTTCATGGATCTCATGGACGACCGGGGCCGCATCCAGCTCTACGTCAGCGTGAACGAGCTGGGCGCGGAGACCATGGCCGAGGTCAAGACCTGGGACGTGGGCGATATCATCGGCGTGGAGGGCTTTGTCTTCAAGACGCGTACGGAGGCGATCTCCGTCCACGTCACGGCCATCCGGCTGCTGTCCAAGAGCCTGCGCCCCCTGCCCGAGAAATACCACGGCCTGACCGACACCGACCAGCGCTATCGCCGCCGTTACCTTGACCTCATCATGAACCCCGACAGCCGGCGGACGTTTGAGCTTCGCGTCAACTTCATCCGCCTTCTGCGCCGCTATCTCGACGAACGGGGCTATCTCGAGGTGGAAACCCCCGTCCTCGGCACCATCCAGGGCGGCGCCGACGCAAGGCCGTTTATCACGCACCACAACACCCTCGACCTCGATATGTACCTGCGCATCGCGACCGAGCTGAACCTCAAGCGTCTGATCGTCGGCGGCATGGAGCGTGTCTATGAGATCGGCCGCATCTTCCGCAACGAGGGCATGGACACAAAGCACAACCCCGAGTTCACAACGGTCGAGCTGTACGAGAGCTACGCGAACTACGAGACGATGATGGACATCGCCGAGGGCATCCTGACCGCCGCCGCAAGGGAGCTGCGCGGTACGTATACGCTCGAATGGAACGGCTATACGATCGACATGACCCCCGGCTGGCGGCGCATGACGATGATCGAGGCCATCCGTACATACACCGGCGTCGACTTCGACACGATCACAACGGCGGACGAGGCCGCCGCCGCCGCGAAAGCCGCCGGCGTGGATCTCGACGGCGTGGAGCACACCTGGGGCAACATCCTCTACGAGTGCTTCGACCAGAAGGTCGAGGAAAAGCTGATTCAGCCGACGTTCATCACAATGTACCCGGTCGAGGTCTCCCCCCTCGCCAAACGCAGCCCGGCAGACGGCCGCATGACAGAACGCTTCGAGCTTTTCATCGGCGCCTGCGAGATAGGCAACGCCTTCTCCGAGCTGAACGACCCGCTCGACCAGCGTATTCGCTTCGAGGCGCAGATGGAGCTGAAGGCCCGCGGCAACGACGACTGCGAAGCCCTCGAATACGGCATGCCCCCCACGGGCGGCATGGGCATCGGCATCGACCGCTGCGTCATGCTGCTGTCCGGCACAGACTCCATCCGCGACGTAATCCTTTTCCCGACAATGAAGCCCATCGAGGGGTGAACGAGGCCGCAAAGCCTTGAAAATCAAGGACTTTTCAGCGATTGGCGAAAGCCTGTTTTTCCGGTTTTACATCAAATGCCGCGAAAATGGCGTCTTGCTCTTGGGGCAGGACGCCATTTTTCAATTTGGAGCTTGACTCGTTCTCCAATATTGTGTGCGCGAAGCGGAGCTATCTGCTGACGAGCACGTATATCCGGGGCTACGTGCGCCCGGATTACGCGGACGCCGACGTCTTTGATGTGGGCGGCGCTGGTGGCGGATTGAGCGGACGGACGGACAAAGCCAAAGGCTAAAGGGGGTAAAGGAGGGGGTATATTTTAGCTTACTTGCAAACCGGAGCACGCAAAAAAGCCCGCAATCACTTACGATTACGGGCTTTTTGCAATCCGAGTGACAGGATTCGAACCTGCGGCCTCGTGGTCCCAAACCACGCGCGCTACCAGCTGCGCAACACCCGGGTGTGTTCGTCCAATTCCTGCTTACCATATGTACTATATCCCCCCTCGGCGGCGCTGTCAAGTCCCGGAGCGCGAAAAATCACCGTTGCCATCCGGCGGCGCGGCGGGTATAATGGACGTATGACGG
>CAJOFW010000069.1 GCA_905234005.1 uncultured Oscillospiraceae bacterium | reverse complement strand
CAAACTCACCGCGTGGAGCCATGCCCGCCGGTCCGTCCAATCCGCTTTCAACGCCTGGCGGACAAACCACCAAGCCCGTCCGCGTTCGCCACGGTCCCGGTAAAACCATGCGTTTTCATTGCATTTGTCCGTCAGGGCACGGACCATCCGACGACGCGGGACAACGCCGCCCCAAATGTCCCGGCGTTCCAGCAAGGCCTGGAACAACGGAACCGGTTCGGGATTGGCTTTCCAGTTGTTGGCGGTGATTCCCTGCCCGGCCTTGCGGAATCCGGCAAGGATTTCTTCGACCAATCCTATGGGATGCTTCTTCGCGACCCGGAGGAAAAACTCGTGGTCCTCTCCCAGCCAGCCGTAAGGTGCTCCCTCGTTGAATTGCCCGATTTCCGAAAACAAGCTCTTCCGCGCCATGACGGTCGAAATCGTGACCCAGCAATGGTCCAGCAACCGCTCGAAAATCCATCCGGTCTTCGGAATGGTTTCCAATGGCTGCCGGATACCCACCACTTTGGATTCCCGGTCGATCACGTTGCAGAGCGTGTGGCAGAGCGGAATGTCGGGATGGGATTCCAGGAAGGCAACCTGTTTTCCCAGTTTTTCAGGATACCACACGTCGTCGGAATCCAGAAAGGCCACATATTCTCCTTTTGCCGCCGACACGGCCTGGTTCCGCGTCACGGGACAGATGCCGGAATTCGCATCCCGGCAAATCAGGCGGATCCTCGCGCCGTATTCCTGCAAAATTTCTCGGGTTCCGTCGGTGGACGCGTCGTCCACCACCACGATTTCCTTGTTTTTCCACGTCTGCCCCAACGCGGACTCCACGCATTCCCGGATGGTGTCTTTCCGGTTGTACGCCCCGATGCAAACGCTCACCAGCGGGGAGGAAGTTTCCCGCCCGTCTTCCGCCGCGGGGGCGGTCGTGCTGCTTCCTCCGCCGCAGCCGGTCAGGACGAGCGCCATGACCATCATCAGCGCGAGGATCCATGCGATCGAACGTTTCATTTTGATACCTCCAAGTTTATTTTTCAGTCCTGTCTGTTCCTATGATACCATCCGTCCCTGCATTACATCAAGAAACGAATATGATATTAATGTCCCAGTCTTTGCCCATTCCAATCTCAATCCTTCTGCGCCTGTTTTGACACTTCCGCTCCGAAAACGTCATATTCGACTTTATCGGATGTTCATGGCGGCGGCCCAGCCCTCGCGGACGGCCTTCTGGACATTGCCGAACCGGTTCACATCCCCGATGAACGCCATTTGCGGCGCCGACCCGATGAAGGCTTCCGCGGCATCCGCATTGCTGGCCGCTCCCGTGCAGAGCAGGACGCTGTCGGAGAAGACCTTCTTTTCCGTGCCGTCCCGGTCGATGTACCGCACGCCGTCCGGGTCGATGGCGGTGCAGCGCACACCGGTAAGGCTCTCGAACAGCGGCTGCCGCTGCCAGTAGCTGCGCACCATGTTCTTATAGTGTGCGTGCGGGGCATCCTCGATGAGCTCGGGCAGCATTTCGAGGACGATCGTGCGCTTGCCGATCTCATTGAGCCACAGAGCCGTCTCTACACCGATCTCGCCGCCGCCGATGACCGCGACGGTGTTCCCCAGCCTGTCCTGCTGTCCGTAGCAGGTCATGCCGTAAAAGACGTTGGGAAGCTCCTTTCCCGAAAGGGGCGGCGCGACGGGATGGGCGCCGACAGCGACGGCGACCATGTCGTAGCACCCGGAGAGGAGCATCTCCTTTGTCGCCCGCGTGTTCAGCCGAACGTCCACGCCCAGCCTGTCCATCTGCGCGACGAGGTAATCCTTGAAGCGGCGCAGGGGCCATTTGAAGCTGGCGTAGTCCGCGTGCTTCACCATGCCGCCGAGAGCGTCCGACGCCTCATAGAGCGTGACGGAGTGCCCCCGCTCCGCGGCGACCTTGGCAAACTCCATCCCGGCGGGACCGCCGCCCACGACGGCGACCTTCCGGCTCGGGACGCTCGCGGGATACATTTTCTCGACCCGATCCTCCAGCCCGATCAGGGGATTGACCGTGCACATGGTGCGGAACATCTCCCGCCCGGAGGGGACATGGCATTTGTTGCAGCGCACGCAGGGGACGACGTCCTCGCCCCGGCCCTCGTATACGAGCTCGCCGTAGTTCGGATTGGATATCCAGCTCCGGGCCATATAGACGAGATCCGCCTTCCCCTCCCGGACGGCGGCGTCCGCGTTTCCGATATCGAACATACCTGAGCTGACGCCGACCGCCATCTTCAGTCCCGCGGCATGGATCGCTTTGGTTACGCGTCCCATCTCCTCGAGATAGGGCTCCGGAACACTCTCGGGAGAGGTAAAGCCCAGGGGGTGCTGGGGATCCATCTCTCCGGCCCGCAGATGCAGGATGTCCACCAGCCCGTCGCACAGCCTGGCGAAAGCGACGCAGTCCTCCGCCGTATAGCCGCCCTCCGGCTCGGACACGGAGAAGACGAGCTCAATGGGATAGCCTCGCCCCAGCGCTTTGCGCAGGGCCGTCAGCAGTTCGACGGTGAAGCGGGCGCGGTTTTCCAGAGAGCCGCCGTACTCGTCGGTCCGGTGATTCGTAAGCGGGCTGAAAAAACGGCTCATGGGCTGGTTTCGGTAACAGGCGTAGATGCTCACGATATCAAAGCCCAGCGCCTTGAGATCCTTCGCCTGCTGGACGTAGTCCGCGATGAACGCGTCCATCTCCTCCCGCCCGAACGTCTGCACGTCGATGCCGGGAGGGCCGTCGTCCGGCGCGGAGCGCGGCTCGTCGGGAGACGGCGCTCGGGGCGGCTCCGCCGGCTTGGGCGGTTCGCCGCTGCCGAGCATCTTCCCCACTGGATTCATGATGTATCCGATGACCTTACTGCCATAGCAGTGCACATCATCGATGAGCTGGCACATATAGTTCTGGCAGGTGGCGTCCTCCAGCTCGTACATGTTGAAATGCCCGGGCGGGTCGTCGATCGTCCTGCCCGGCATGGGCATCATGTCCACATGCAGATGGTTGATCGTCACCGCCGCCGCGCCGCTGCGCGCGCGGTTTGTAAAGTGTCCGATGATCTTCTCCGTGGGCCACAGCTCCCTGCCCTGCAGAAAATGAGGCGTGGACGCGGAGGACATCATGCGGTTTTTCAGAACGATATCGCCCACGCGAAGGGGCGACAACAGGGCGTCATAGCGCTGCATCATGCTTCTCCTTTGATATGGCTCCGACCGCCGCGGAAACGGCGGTCGGAGTATTTGTAATTCGACGGATCAATCGTTCACCCACAGGCGGGCCAGGATCGTCTTGGTGAAGTGGCTGGCGCTCAGGAACTCGCCGTTGTCGTTGCCGCCGATGCGGGCGGAGTAGAACTCCGGCGTGGTGGCGGCGCCGCTGAGCGCGATGATGGTGTGCTGCTTGACAAAATGCAGGTCAGCCGCCTTGGCCGCCGCCGCCTGCTCGGAAGGAGAGTTCGCGTCGCGGGCGGCGAGAAGCAGCTCGTCGAACTCATAATCGTCCGCGTAGGAGCAGTAGGCAAATCCCGTGGTCGCGTAGGACTGATAGGAGAAGCCTATATCCGTGGAGCCGCCCATGGAGAAGTTGAACTGGCGCGGATCCTCCCGGGCGTTGTCCCCGGACTGCACCTCACGCCCCGCGGCCATATCCGCCAGGACCTCGATCTCCATGTTGATGCCCACGGCCGCAAAATAACCCTTGGCAAGCTGGAACAGCTCCATATCCACGGAGGGATCCACCGCCACGGTGAAGCTGAACCGGGTGCCGTCCGCACCGCGGGGATATCCGGCCTCGTCCAGCAGCGCCTCAGCGTCTTCGGGGTTATAGGTGTACTCGGAGAGAAGCTGCTCGTCCCAGTCCGCGGTGGCGGTCCAGGTGGTCAGGGAGTTGTCCCACAGGGAGGGCAGGACCAACTGATCCTGGCCGTAATGATACTGGGAGACCTCCTCCAGATTGATGGCCATCTGCATGGCGGTACGGACACGGATATCCTTGAAGGGCTCCTGATTGCACTTGAGACCGAGGCCCTGCGCCATGCCGGGATAATCGAACTCTACGGCCCCCGCCGCACGATCCTTGAGCTGCTGTACCTCTGCGCTGGACAGATTCGCCGTATTGCCGATGAAGTCCAGGTTGCCTGCAAAGAAGCTCGACAGGACCGTGGTGGTATCGCCGAATTTCTGGAGCGTGATCTTGTCGATGTACGGCAGCCTGTTCTCCGGATGGCGCTCGTCGACGCCGTAATAATTCGGGTTGCGCTCAAAGGTAAAGTGGTTGTCCGCCACATAATCCGTCAGGATATACGGGCCGGTGCCGCAGGCGTAGTGCCAGTCGAGCTTCTGCTCCTCGGTCAGGGTATCCCACTCGGGGCCCGTGATATTGATCTGCGCGATGATGAACTCGGACAGCTTCGTCTCGGAGTCGGACGCCATGTGGAAGACGAGCGTGTAATCGTCGATCACCTCGATGAAATCACGATCCGGTGCAGGCGCCGCCTCGACCTCTCCGTCCTCTGACGCCTCGCCGGAGGGCTCGCCGGAGCCGCTGTAATTGGGATCCAGGAAGCCGTAATTGCGGTTGCGCCAGTCGCCGTCGATCACCACATAGTTGCTTTCGTCAAAGCCGGAGCCGGAGCCCAGGACCCGATCATAGGAGTACTTGACATCCGCTGCCGTCAGGTTGCGCGCGTGGAAAATGTCATACTCCGCGGGCTTTTCCTGGAAATAGATATTGTCGTGAATGGTTACGGTGAAGTCACAGGTCTCGGGATCCCAGGTCCACTCCTTGGCGATCTGCCCCTTCGCCGTGTCCAGCGTGAAGGTATTGGTCTGGAAGCTGTACTGCGTGGGGTCGTTCATTTCCCAGTCCATGCCGAACAGATACTCCAGCCACAGAGAATAGACATACTGCTCACCCATGGCGGGATCGAACACGGTGTTGAAGTTGGAATAATAGAACGTGGCCTCGCCGCCGTATTGCGGCTCGCCGGGCTCGGCTGCCACGGTTTCCGCCGCCGGAGCGTTCTCGGCCGCGGGGGCCGCCGCGCTGCTGTCTTCCGCCGCGGGTGCGGTCGTGGTGCTTCCTCCGCCGCAGCCGGTCAGGATCAGCGTCATGACCATCATCAGCGCGAGGATCCATGCGATCGAACGTTTCATCTTTGTCCCTCCATAGTTTTTTGTTTTTCTAAGAGTATAGTATCATCCGCCTCACATTACATCAAGAAACGAATATGGTATCAATGCCCCATTTTTTGCCTTGTTCAAAGCAAACCAATTCGCGCCTGTATTGACACTTAACAGCTCAAAATGCTATACTGAGCTTAGCAAATCACAGGAGGTGCTTCATGAACAAAGCGGCGCAGGAGCTGGCCATGCAGCTGGCTCAGAAGGAATACAGCATGATCGAATATCGGAACAAGCTGGTGCGGATGCAGAACATGGGCCTCATCTGCCACTGCTCGGCGGAGATCGACATGGGTACTCTTCTGTATTTTTCCGTGAACGATATGTATCTCGGCAAGGGCACCTTCGTCGTCATTCTGTTCTCCGAGGTCAGCTCCCATACCGAGGATCAGGATCAGGGCCGGGACGTATTCGGCAGGACCTTCACCTACGCGATCATCGAAGAGATCGCCAAGGAAGCCTTCACCGGTCACTATTCCTTCTATTCCTCCGAGCTGGACGGGCGGCTCGTCGTGATCGTCAACTTCCCGTTCGGTCTTATGCCGGACGCCTCCATCGTCAATTATCTGGACGTGGCCAGCGCCGAGGTCGGCAAACGCTGCCGGGAGCGCTACGACATGGATGTGGTCGCCTACATCGGCGATCCCACGGACAATCTCCTCAGCATCAGCTCCACCTATACGAAGCTTCTGGAGCGCGCCACCCTGCACCGCTATATCGAGCACGTCTTTGACGCTCCCATCTGCCGCGTGCGGATGATGCCGCCCGAGACGCCGATGGAGAGGACCGGTGGACTGGAGGAGCGCATCCGTCTGGTCGTGACCCAGCTTCTCTCCGGCGAGGATTTCCATCCCCTGACATCGGAGATCCTGTCCGATCTTGCCGAAAACCGCGCCTCCAGCGTGGATGAGCTCAAGCGGATGTTCGGCGATTTCTTTGAGGAATTCTGCCGTCTCAGCGCCCAGGTCGGCATCAAGATCAAAAAGGACTTTCGCCGAAAGCAGTTTCAGGTCGTTATGGACTCCGTACACTGGAGGGAGGCGGCGGATTGGCTGCACAGCATGCTGGACACGGTCGCGCAGGAGCACGCCGAGCGGACGGTCCGCATCACCCGCAAGCGGTTCGATCAGGCGGTGGGATTCATCGCCGCCTCCCTCTCCGATCCCGATCTCAGCGTGGAGAAATGCGCCGCCGCCGTGGGCTGCAGCGTTTCCGCTCTGACCAAGGTGTTCCGGCGGGAAATGAACGTGTCCGTGGCAAAATACATCCGGGAGGCCCGCCTCGACATGGCCCTCAAGCTTGTGCGGCAGGGCTCCACGGTCAAAACCACCTGCGAAAAATGCGGCTTCGGGAGCACCGAGACCTTTCACCGGGCTTTCAAGGCCAAATACGG
>CAJOFW010000068.1 GCA_905234005.1 uncultured Oscillospiraceae bacterium | reverse complement strand
CTCGCGGAGGCGCAGGCGCGGCAGCAGCCGCCCACGGACAAGGGCCGCCGTCTCAAGGTCTACTACATGACCCAGACCGGCGTGAAGCCCCCGCACTTCGTCATCTTCTGCAACAGCCGTGAGCTGTTCCACTTCTCCTACCAGCGCTACATCGAAAACCGCATTCGTGCGTCCTTCGGGCTGGAGGGCACGCCCGTCCGGATGACGATCCGGCAGAGGGGGGACCGGGAATGATATCGCTGCTTCTCATCCTGGTCGCGGCCATAAGCTATGGCATCGGCATGGTAAGCGGCCCCCGTTACATCTATGCCCACATGCCCCGCCGTGTGCGCCGCTCGGGCGGACGGTGCACGATCGGCTATACGCTGTTCGCAAGACGGTTCGGTCTCAAGTGGGCGATTGCCGCTGCGGCGTTCGACGCGGTCAAGAGCGCCGTCGCCGCGGTGCTCGGCCTTCTGCTTCCCGTGATCGGGACGCTGTTCGCCGGCTTCTGCGTCATGCTGGGCGATATGTTCCCGTTCAACCGCGCCTTTCGCGGCGGCAAGGGCGTTCTGTGCCTCATGACGGCGCTGTGGATCGCGGACTGGCGCATCGGCGTGTTCTCGTCGATCGTGTTCATCGTCGTTGTGACGATGAGCCGCTACGTATCGCTCGCGTCGCTGAGCGCCTGCCTCGCCGGGGCCGTCGCCGCGTGGATATTCGTCGAGACGGAGCAGCTCAAGGCCGCTTCGGGCCTTGTTGTGCTGTTCGCCTTCTTTGCCGCCGCGTGGCGTCATCGCGGCAGCATCGCCAGGCTCGCCTCCGGCAGCGAGGAAAAAATGATCTGGGGCCGCGCCCCCGAGGACAAGCTGCGCGAGGACACTTTTGTTTGATTCCATGAAAAAAGAACCGACCTTTGCGGAGGCTTCCGCGCTGCGGGCCGCGCCTTATACGCGGCTCGCGCAGTATTATGAGACCGATCAGATGAAGATCATCCACCACGCCAACTACGTCCGCTGGATGGAGGAGGCGCGGGTGGATCTGATGGAGCAGATCGGCTTCGGCTACGAGAAAATGGAGAGCATGGGCGTCTACTGTCCCGTGCTCGGCGTCTCGGTCGATTACAAGGGCATGGTGCGCTTCAACGAGCGCGTGTCCATCGAGCTGCGCATAGCGGACTATACCGGCGTCACGCTGACGTTTCTCTACCGCATCACCCGTCTGTCGGACGGCAGCGTGTGCACGCTCGGCCGGACGCGGCACGGGTTTCTCGACGCGGAGGGCCATGTGCTCTCGCTCAAGCGCTCGTATCCCGACGTGCACCGGCTGATTCTCGACGCGATCATCCCGAACGGGGAGGGACAGGATGTTTAAGCTTCTCGCGCAGAACGAGGGCCATGCCCGCCGGGGCGAGCTGACGACGGCGCACGGCGTCGTACAGACGCCGGTGTTCATGAACGTCGGCACCGCCGCCGCCGTCAAGGGCGCGGTCTCGGCGGCTGATTTGCGCGCGCTCGGCTGCCAGATCGAGCTGTCGAACACCTATCACCTGCACGTCCGCCCCGGCGACGAGCTTGTCCGGGACATGGGCGGGCTGCACCGGTTCATGACCTGGGACGGCCCGATCCTGACAGACAGCGGCGGGTTTCAGATCTTCTCGCTGGCCGGTCTGCGCAAAATCACCGAGCAGGGCGTCGCGTTCCACAGCCACGTCGACGGCCGCAGGCTGTTCATCGGCCCGGAGGAGAGTATGCGCATCCAGGCAAACCTCGGCAGCGACATCGCGATGGCGTTCGACGAGTGCGTCAAAATCCCGTCGCCGCGTGCCTACTTTGAAAGCTCCTGCGACCGCACCTGCCGCTGGCTCGTCCGCTGCAAGGCCGCGCTCACGGAATACAACGCCCGGCCCGACGCGGTGAACCCCGGCCAGATGCTTTTCGGCATCAACCAGGGCGGCGTTTACCACGACCTTCGCATCCGCCATATGCAGGCCATCGCCGCGCTCGACCTTCCGGGCTACGCGATCGGCGGTCTCGCCGTCGGCGAGACGCACGAGGAGATGTACGACACGATCGAGGCCGTGGAGCCGTATATGCCCGCCGACCGGCCGCGCTATCTCATGGGCGTCGGCACGCCGGGGAACATCCTCGAGGCCGTATGGCGGGGCGTCGATATGTTCGACTGCGTCATGCCCGCCCGGAACGGCCGCCACGCCCACCTCTTCACAAAGCAGGGCATCATAAACCTCAAAAACGAGCGCTATGCCCGGGATTCGTCGCCGATCGACCCGGCGTGTGACTGCCCGGTATGCCGGCGGTACAGCCGGGCCTACGTCCGGCACCTGTTCAAGGCCGGGGAGATGCTCGCCATGCGCCTTGCGGTCATGCACAACCTCTACTTCTACAACCATCTCATGCAGGAGATCCGGGACGCCCTCGACGCCGGCGCCTTCGCCGCCTACCGCGCCGAATACGCGCAGCGGCTCGATGAACGCATCTGACGCGGCGTTTTATCGGGGAATGATACGATTTTGGGGAAAGTGTGCGGCGGTGTACAAAATCCGGGCCGATTCTTGTGAATTATGTCAAGTTGACTATTGCCGTGTGGTTTAGTATAGTAGTTCATAGCAGTTCAAAATCGAATATCGCAGTTAACAGATAGAGGCGCAGTCGTCATCAGTACCCGCCGGCGCAACAGGCATCGCAAAGCCGTTGCCGGCGGCAAAAGGGGCCGCTGCCGAAGGCGGGGGAGACGAAACCCGTCTGGGCAAACGGATAACATCCGTTTGACTGTCGCATTTGCGGAGTGCTATTATTAATTGCATTTGCCCTGCGCCGTTCGCGGCCCCGGGAAAAAGCAAGACACGGCGAATGCGGACAGGCATTCGCTTTTTTGTTGAAAACCGGCCCGGGCGTTGTGAAACGTCCGGGGCGGATGATTCATAAGAAAACCATATTGTACCGTATAAAAAGGAGAACGATCCATGAAGACCGAACCGATTTTTCGCGGCGTGGCAACCGCGCTCATCACCCCGCTGAACGCAGACGGCGTCGACTATGACGCGCTCGGCCGGCTCATCGACTGGCAGATCGACGAGGGCATCAACGCGCTCGTGATCGCCGGCACGACCGGCGAGGGCTCCACGCTCACGGACGAGGAGCACCGCGAGGTTCTGCGCTATTCCGTCGAACGGGCGGCGGGCCGCGTGCCCATCATCGCCGGCACCGGCTCGAACGACACCGCCTACGCGATCAGCCTGACGAAGTACGCCTGCGAGATCGGGGCGGACGCCATGCTCTGCGTGACGCCGTACTACAACAAGGCCACGCAGAACGGTCTCATCGCCATGTACACGGCCATCGCGGACGCGTCCACGAAGCCGATTATCCTCTACAACGTCCCGTCCCGCACCGGCGTGAGCATCGAGCCGGCCACCTACAAGGCGCTCTCGTCCCATCCCCGCATCGCGGCCATCAAGGAGGCCAACGGCGCGATCGCCAAGATCGTCGAGACGGCGGCCCTCGTCGGCGACGACCTCGCGATCTACTCCGGCAACGACGATCAGGTCGTGCCCATCATGTCCGTGGGCGGTCTCGGCGTCATCTCCGTGCTCTCGAACATCATGCCGCGCAAGACCGTGGAGATGTGCGACCGCTGGTTTAACGGCGACGTGAAGGGCGCGGCGGCGCTCCAGCTCGAGCTGCTGCCGCTCATCAACGCGCTGTTCTCCGAGGTGAACCCGATCCCGGTCAAGGCGGCCATGGCGGCCATGGGCTGGTGCGAGAACGTTGTCCGTCTGCCGCTCACGACGATGGAGGACGCCCACTGGCAGAAGCTCGCCGCCCTCATGCGTGAGCAGGGCCTGATCGACTGAAGCCCTGCGCCGCGCAGCTTACGCGTTCATAGCGGAGGCAGAAGATCAAAGAGACATCAGGAACAAACAGACATCAGGAACAAATCAATCAAAACAAAGAGAGAATTATGGATATCATCATTTTCGGCGCGAACGGCCGCATGGGCCGCATCGTCGCGCAGGAGGCGGAGGCCGGCTTTCAGAACGCCCGCGTCGCGGCGCGTGTGAGCCGCAGCGCCGCAGCGGACAACGAGGCCGGCGTATACGCGGCGCTCGCGCAGTTTGACGGTCACGCCGACTGCGTCGTCGACTTCTCAAACCACACCGCGACCGCGGAGCTGATGGCATATTGCACGGCGCGGAGCCTCCCCGTCGTCGTCGCGACGACGGGTCACACGGAGCAGGAGCTTGCGATCATCCGCGAGGCGGCGGAGAAAATCCCCGTCTTCCTCTCCGCGAATATGTCCGTCGGCGTGGCGCTGCTTGCCGATCTTGCGAAGCGTGCGGCGGCGGTGTTTCCCGACGCGGAGATCGAGATCATCGAGCGCCATCACGACCAGAAGCTTGACGTCC
Source organism: uncultured Oscillospiraceae bacterium (assembly GCA_905234005.1). Lineage (GTDB taxonomy): Bacteria > Bacillota > Clostridia > Oscillospirales > Oscillospiraceae > CAJOIG01. The sequence continues at coordinate 2,761 of CAJOFW010000068.1, read as the reverse complement.
CGAGCGGGACGGCGCTGCTGCTGGCCCGGCGGATGCAGGAGGCCCGTTCGGACGCGCCGCTCGTCATCGGCCGCCACGAAAACGGCAAGCGCACAAAGACCGAGATCGGCATCCACTCGCTTCGCTACGGCAACGAGGTCGGCACCCACGAGATCGTCATCGCGACCGGCAGCGAGACCGTCACGCTCATACACAAGGCGGAAAACCGCTCCCTGTTCGCGCAGGGCGCGTTGACGGCGGCGGCCTTCCTGTGCGGCAGGGCGCCGGGGCTGTACGATATGCGCGACATCGTAAACTGATCGGAGGGACAACGGCATGGAAGCGCAGGAGATCATCCGCTTCATCGCGGAGGCGAAGAAGAAGACGCCCGTGAAGCTCTACATCCGGGAGAACGCGCCGATCGACTACGGCGCGGCGAAGGTATTCGGCGCGGGCGACCGCATCGTGTTCGGCGACTGGGCGGAGCTTGGCCCGATCATCGAGGCAAATCGGGATAAAATCGACGACATCGTCATCGAGAACGACCGCCGCAACAGCGCGGTGCCCCTTCTCGATATGAAGGACATCCCCGCCCGCATCGAGCCGGGCGCGATCATACGCGACAACGTCGAGATCGGCGCGAACGCCGTCATCATGATGGGCGCGGTGCTGAACATCGGCGCGGTCGTCGGCGAGGGCACGATGATCGACATGGGCGCGGTGCTCGGCGGCCGTGCGACCGTCGGCAAAAACTGCCACATCGGCGCCGGGGCCGTCCTCGCCGGGGTCATCGAGCCGGCCTCCGCCGTGCCCGTGATCGTGGAGGACGGCGTGCTCATCGGCGCGAACGCGGTCGTCATCGAGGGCGTACACATCGGCAAAAACGCCGTCGTCGCGGCGGGCGCGGTCGTCATCGAGGACGTGCCGGACGAGATGGTCGTGGCCGGCTGCCCGGCGCGGATCATCAAGCGCAAGGACGAGAACACCTCCCTCAAAACGGCGCTGGAGGAATCCCTGCGCAGACTTTGATGCTGCCCCCCTGAATAAAGCTTCGTCTCGTTACCGGGCGAAAAGCCTCGGAAACGCTGTCTTTTCGAAGCGAATACAAAGTTTTTTTGATACTTTTTCTTTTAAGAAAAAGTATGAGGTATAGGATATGACAGATTACCTCGCGGCGGCGCGGGCCGTCGCGGATGAGATGTGCGCCGTCCGGCGTGAGATCCACCGCCATCCGGAGCTTGGAAACCGTGAGTTTCGGACGGCGGCGTTCATAGAGGATCATCTGCGCCGCCTCGGCATCGAGACGCGGCGTGTGACCGAGACAGCCGTCGTGGGCACGCTCACGGGCGGTCGTCCGGGCAGGTGCGCCGCGCTGCGGGCCGATATGGACGCGCTGCCGCTCACGGAGGCGACGGGCTGCGCCTTCGCGTCGGAGAATCCCGGCGTGATGCACGCCTGCGGCCACGACGTACACATGGCCGCCGTCCTCGGGGCGGCGCGGCTGCTCGCCGGGCGGCGGGATACGCTGCCCGGCTCGGTCATCTTTCTCTTCCAGCCCGACGAGGAGGGCTACGGCGGCGCGGAGCGTATGATACGGGCCGGCTGTCTTGACGGCGTGGACGCGGTGTTCGGGGCGCATGTCTCGAGCACGATCGCGGCCGGCCGCGCCGGCGTCCGCTTCGGCAAGTTCTACGCGGCGGCGAATCTCTTCGACGTGACCGTGAAGGGCCGGAGCGCCCACGGCGCGGAGCGTGAAAACGGCGTGGACGCGCTCGCGGCGGCGGCGGAGATGATCCCCGCCCTGATCGCCCTGCCGGATTCGTTCCCCGGGGAGCGCTGCGTCGTGACCGTCGGCACGATCACCGCCGGCGAGCCGCGCGTGACCGAGCTGCGCCCCACAGTCGCGCAGCAGCGCCAGCCTGCTCCTGCAGGCTGCCAGATCCTTTCTGACAGCGGCCTGGGTGCCGGCGTCATCGTGGGCAAAGTGACCGAATTCTATACTTCCCATTCCTTACCTCATTATCTTGAGTCTCTACAGAAATTATTGTGCTATCATCAAAAGTTTCGGCCTTAACAGACTGATTTAAAAAAGTTTCACTTGTACTAACAAAATTTTCGGAATAGTGATCACAGACATATTTCACACATGAAATATCGCTAGACAGTATACTATTCATACTTTTTATTTCTTTAATAAGTAAAGTGTACAAAATGTCAAATGGAGAAGAGATATATGGCTTGTATTTGCCTTTTTTCTTTGAAAATCGATGTTTTCCTTCTGAAGAAAAGTACTCCTCCAACCTATAAAAGCGTACAGTCCCATCTACTTTATCGTTTGGAGCAAACGTACTCATACATTCTTCAATGGATATAGGAAGCAAACTGCAATTGATCATTCTGGAATTGCAGAAGTATTTCCGTAAACTTGTCATCTGCTTTATTTTTGTAGTGTTTGAAAAACACCTATACTTATCCATTTGTGAAAACAACAAGGAAATCTTTTCGAGGGCTTTTTCAATTTCTGTCCCCCATACTATAGCCAGTGGGCGTGCCAAACATGAAAAGAAGTATTTAACTAACGTATCGCCTACACTATATATTCCTTCAGCATTTAAGTAAGAATACTCGTCTCTTTTATAAGTTTCCTCATCTAACCCTTTAAGCGCCGATACAACTTTCAAGGCAAACCCAATCAAATCGTTCCACTTCTCATTTAAAACGTAATAGGTTATTACACCCTCCCATTGAGTATAATTACTAATTAATTCTTGGTGATTAAGTA